>SVQF01000118.1 GCA_015065445.1 Oscillospiraceae bacterium
AAAGAATTTTGAATACAAAGAGCCTGAATTTAAGGTTGTAATAGCAAACTGCGAAGATGTTCTTACAGCATCAGGCGGCGACGAACCAACACCTGAACCGACAGGAACTCTCAACAGAGTTTCTGCAGCATGGGAAATGGGTACGTTCGGACTTTAAAATCTAACAAAGCACCGAGGGCAACCTCGGTGTTTTTTATGAATAATTATGTTGAGATTTGCCGGGTAATATGGTAGTATAATAGCATATCAAAAAAAAGAACGAGGCACATATGAATCACAAGTACAAATTTTCAGTAATTGTTCCTGTATATAATGTTGAAGACTATATTGCAGAAACACTCGACAGTGTAATTAATCAGACAATAGGCTTTGAAGATAATATTCAGCTTATCATAGTAAACGACAGTTCGCCCGACAACAGTGCTGCCATCTGCAAAAAGTACAGAGATATGTACCCTGATAACATCATTTATGCAGAAAAAGAAAACGGCGGTGTAAGTTCAGCACGAAACGAAGGAATTAAATATATTGAAGGCAAGTACGTCAATTTTCTTGATTCCGACGACAAGTGGGATTTGGATGCGTTCAGTATCGCATATGGTTTTTTTGAAAATCACTATGATGAGATTGATGCGGTATCGTGCAGAGTAAAGCGGTTTGAGGCGAGAAGCGGTTATCACGCACTCGACTACAAGTTTAACAACGGCACACGCATTGCTGATTTAAACAATCCCGACGAGTATTTTTCCGTTCAGACACTTATAACCCCTGTGTTCATAAAGTCTGAGGCAATAAAAGACGTGCGGTTTGATACAAGAATAATATGCGGTGAGGATACCGTTTTTTGCACCGAGCTGCTTCTCGAAAAGTGCAAAATCGGGTTACTTGCAGAGGCTTTGTATAATTACAGAAAAAGATTTGCCGATAATTCTGCAGTTGACAAAATCAGGTATGACAAGTTTTATTACGACGATATGCTCCAATACTATCACCGTGGAATGATTGATTATTCAATAAAAAAATTCGGCAAAGTCATACCGTACGTTCAGGCTGTTTTAGCATGCGATTTAATGTGGCACTGCGGGACGGTAGAAACTCACGAGGTTCTCAATGACGAGGAATACAGAATTTACACAAAAAAGCTGAAGGAACTGCTTTGCCTGATTGACGACAGTATTATTTTTCAGCATCCGATTCACAAAGCCTATACAAGAAGGGCGGCTGCTGTCAAATTAAAGTATGATATCGATTATTTTAAATCGTTAGAGTTTAAAGATAATCAGCTTTACTTCAAAAATTTTAAAGTGATAAATCTGTTAAAAGGCAAAAATCATTGCGTACTTAACTCTGTGAGTGCGGCAAACAACAAATTCAGAATTGAAGTATTAGTTGCAAAGTGGCTGCTAAGGTCAACTGCTAACGGGGGAAAACTTGTACTCAAAGTCGGCGAACATTTTGTTAAGCCGAAGGAGATGCTTGAATATGCCCCTAAAACCATCAGAACTATGGACGGCGGTGAGTATTATTATACTTCCTGTATTTTTAATTTAAAGTTGAAGTTGAAGGAAGGCGATACCGTTCAGATTAAGCCGTACCTTGTTTACGGCGAAAACCTGTCGCCTATAAGTCTTAATTGTGCAAAGCTCACTGAAGGTGCAAGTGATTTAAAACTGTGTCGTCTTCAGGGCAAGTACGCCGTTACTTACAAAGGCGGCTCAATACAGATAAGCCGTTAAAAGCCTGTATGGGCGGGTTTTCTTACCCGCCCTTGTTTTTTAAGGCTGCTTGCTGTTACAACTCAGTTTTGTGCTGCAAATAATGATAATTATATATTGAACATCTATAAATAATATGATAATATAAATCTATAAAGGAGGTAACGCTATGCAAATGACTTTTCGCTGGTTCGGTCACGATAAAGACACCGTAACCCTCGAACAGATTAAGCAGATTCCCGGCGTGGTCGGTGTTGTTCCCGCACTTCACGATTTGCCTGCGGGCGAGGCGTGGACTATGGACAGAGTGCAGGCTATGTACGACGAAATCACTGCCGCAGGGCTGACGATGGAATGTATCGAAAGCGTTAACGTACACGAGGATATTAAAATCGGTCTGCCAACAAGGGACAAGTATATCGAAAATTACAAAACTTCAATCCGCAATCTTGCCAAAGTCGGAGTTAAGGTAATATGCTACAACTTTATGCCTGTTTTTGACTGGACAAGAACGGATTTATATATGCCGCTTCCCGACGGTTCCACCTGTCTTTGCTATGACGGCAAGCAGGTAGAGGGCAAGAGTCCCGAGGATATGTTCAAAGAGATTGACGACAACTCAAACGGCTACGCTATGCCCGGTTGGGAAACCGAGCGTATGGGCGAAATCAAAGAACTTTTTGTTAAGTACAAGGACGTTACCGCAGAGGATTTGTGGGCAAACCTCAAGTACTTCCTTGACGCTATTATGCCCGTCTGCGAGGAGTGCGACGTCAAAATGGCTATCCATCCCGACGACCCGCCGTGGGGAATTTTCGGTCTTCCGAGAATTATCACGGGCAAAGAGGCTATTGAAAAACTGTTTGCCCTCGTGCCGAGCAAATACAACGGTATCACG
>SVQF01000119.1 GCA_015065445.1 Oscillospiraceae bacterium
ACAGCACCGTAACAAAAAGAAAGACCGTGAAGGTGCGTCTGTTCTGCGTAAAACCGACAGTGCTCTCGGTTGCGTTCTCGGACTAATAAAGGGTGCGGTTGTTGTGCTTGCATTGTGTTCGGTGCTTACCTTTGCCATTACAGTCGCACAGGACAACGACTACAACAGCGAATTCTTAAACTATGCAAAATCAAGCACGCTGCTTAATTATATTGATGAAATAAATCCATTTAATGCGATTACGGAGGGAATTATATAAATGAGTAACATAATGAAAGACAATGTAGGCGATTTGTTTGAAAACTGGAACACTATTCCTAACTGGCTCAGCTTTTTCAGAATTGCGATGATACCTGTTTTTTCGGTGCTGTTTATTAAAGAGTACTATGTGGCGGCATTTATTGTTATGATTGTTGCAGCTGTTACCGATTTGATTGACGGCAAAATCGCACGTAAATACAATATGGTTTCAAATCTCGGCAAAATTCTCGACCCCGTTGCAGACAAACTTTCGCAGATGGCGATTGTAATAATTCTTATATACAAATTCTGGAACGACGGCATCAAATACGTTCTTTTCCTGTTTATCGCAAAGGAAATCGTTATGATAGTCGGCGGACTCTTCCTGCTTTCAAAGGGCTTGCGACCCGGTGCAGCAGAGATTTGGGGCAAGGTTGCAACAACCGTGTTTTACATATTTATGATTGCTATTATCGCTCTCGGAGGCGACAACTGTGCACTTGCAAACGTAAAGTTCTTCCAGCCGTTTATTCTTTCGCAGACGGTTATAGACATAATGGTTGTAATCTCGGCAATACTTACATTTGTTTCACTCTTCAGCTATGTTCCGGGATTCTTTAAACAGCTTAAAGAGAAGAAAGAAAAAGAAATTTCAGACTGACAGGAGTACACTTAATATATGAAAAACAATCTTTGTTCACGCTGCGGCAAGCGGCCTGCCGTGGTATTTATTCAAAAAATGGAGGGCGACAAGGTGACCCCTCAGGGACTGTGCATCAACTGTGCACGTGACCTCAATATAGGTCCTATTCGCCAGATGATAGAAAAACTCGGTATCAGCGACGAGGACCTCGAGGCTGCTTCGGAGCAGATGAATATGTTTATGGAAAATATGGACGATTTTAACTTCGACGACCTCGGCGAAATGTTCAATCCCGACAATGCAGACGGTGCTCAGACAATGCCGTTTCAAAATCTTTTCGGCGATATGGGCAGTGTATCAGCAGACGAAAAAGAAGGCACTGACGGTAAAAGGCAAAAGCGTGGTAAAAAACGCTCCAAAAACTTGCAGGACGACTCAAGAAAGTTTCTTAATCTGTACTGCAACAATCTTACCGAAAGGGCAAAAAACGGCAAAATTGACAACATTATAGGCAGAGAAAACGAAATATCACGTGCAGTGCAGATACTCTGCCGCCGCACAAAGAATAACCCCTGTCTTATCGGTGAGCCCGGCGTGGGTAAAACCGCAATCGCCGAAGGACTCGCAATCAAGATTGCAAAGGGCGAAGTTCCCGCACGGCTTGCCGACAAAGAGATTTATCTCCTTGACCTCACCGCACTCGTTGCAGGCACTCAGTTCAGAGGTCAGTTTGAGGGAAGAATCAAAGGACTTGTTGACGAGGTTAAGCACGAGGGCAACATAATACTTTTCATTGACGAGGTGCATAATCTTGTCGGAACGGGCGACAGCGAAGGTACGATGAACGCTGCTAATATCCTCAAACCCGCACTTTCACGTGGCGAAATTCAGGTTATCGGTGCAACAACTTTCAACGAGTACCGCAAGTATATCGAAAAGGACGCAGCACTTGAACGCCGCTTCCAGCCGATTAAGATTGAGGAGCCGTCTCTCGACGACGCATACAGAATGCTTCTCGGTATAAAAGGTTACTACGAGGACTATCACAAGGTGCAGATAAGCGATTCGCTTGTCTATAAGGCTGTAACTATGTCCGAACGCTTTGTTACCGACAGATACCTTCCCGACAAGGCAATCGACCTGCTTGACGAGGCTTGCACTGGTGCCAATCTGCGTAACCCCGCCATCAGTAAGTATCAGATGCTTCTCGAAGAAAAAGAAAATCTCAGCGAAAATATTGAAAATCTTTCAAATCCTGATGACGAGGAAGAAATTGACTACGAACTCATTTCAAAACTCAAGTCAAAACTTATCAATGTAGAAAACGAAATACCCGAGTACGAGGAGAAGGCTAAGGACAATCAGGTGCTTGAGTCCGACCTCGCCAGAGTTATCTCACTTTGGACGGGTATTCCCGCCGCAAAAATAGAGCAGGGCGACGTTAAAAAACTTGCCGCCCTCGACGACGAACTCAAGGCTCATATTATCGGTCAGGACACCGCTATTGAAAAAGTTGCCAACGCCGTACGCCGTGGCAGAATTCAGATAAGTCCTAAAAAAAGACCTCAGTCATTCATCTTCGTTGGACCCACGGGTGTTGGTAAAACCGAACTTGTAAAGCAGCTTGCAAACGCTCTTTTTGACTCGCCGGATAACCTT
>SVQF01000008.1 GCA_015065445.1 Oscillospiraceae bacterium
CCGTCTGAGCGGAATGTCAAGTTTTTTAAGTGCTGCCGCAAGAGCGTTTGACGGAAACATTCCGTCGGGTCCGCTCTCGTATGAAACGTCGCCGATGTAAACTCTGCCGCCGAGGAAAGTACCCGTCGCAATAATTACAGCCTTTGCAGTATATTCAGCGTCAAGCCTTGTAACCGCATGCCACAGCCCGTCGTCGGTTTTGTATAAATCACAGATTTCGCCCTGCCTGATGTCAAGATTATCCTGAAGTTCAAGCGTGTGTTTCATTCCTGCGGAATAAGCACGCCTGTCAATCTGTGCTCTGAGCGAGTGAACCGCCGGACCTTTTCCGAGGTTGAGCATCCGTGACTGAAGGCAGTACTTGTCAGCAGCCTTGCCCATTTCGCCTCCGAGTGCGTCAATCTCTCTTACAAGGTGACCTTTTGACGTGCCGCCAATTGAAGGATTGCAGGGCATATTTCCAACCCAGTCAAGATTAATAGTAAAAACGGCAGTACTTACGCCAAGGCGTGCAGAAGCAAGGGCTGCCTCAATTCCGGCATGCCCCGCACCTATTACTATTACATCATAATGTCCTGCAAAATACATATCTTTACCTTAATTATAAATTATTAATGATGAATTAATGATACTCGGCTTTGCCCCATACATAATGTAATGGGTGTGGGCATCGCCCACCCTCAATTCATCATTCATAACTCATCATTTATCATTTTACTTTCCTACGCAGAACTTGCTGAAAATGCTGTTAACAACTTCTGCGTTTGCTTTTTTGCCTGTAAGCGACAAAAGTTCGTCCGCCGCTGCGTCAATCATAACGTTTATTGCGTCGTAGGTTATACCCAGTGCCGCACCGTCAAGTGCCTCGCACACAGACGCAAGTGCGTTTTCGCAGTGCTGTTTCTGACGGCTGTTTGCCAGAAGGGGAGCAGTGCTGTCAAAATCGGCAACGCCGAGCAAGCCGCACACCGTCTCCTCAAGTCTGTCAAGCCCTTCGTCGTTTTTGGCACTTATATAAACAACGCTGTCAAAGGCGTTTTCTATTATAGCCGTGTCGGCTTTGTTTTCCAAATCGGTTTTGTTTATAACTGCAACGGCAAGTTTTCCGCTGCAGCTGTCTATCAGTTTTCTGTCCTCGTCGGTTAACCCGGCAGAACTGTCAAACACTGCAAGCACAAGCTGAGCATCTTCAATAGCTTTGTATGCTTTTTCTATTCCGATGTTTTCCACTATGTCGCCCGACTCACGCAGTCCCGCAGTGTCCTTGAGGTGCAGAACAATCGAACCAAGGCGTACATTTTCCTCAACAATATCACGTGTTGTGCCCTCAATATGAGTGACAATGCTTTTGTCCGTACCCGTCAGCATATTCATAAGGCTCGACTTACCGACGTTCGGTCTGCCTGCAATAACGGTGTCAACGCCCGTTCTTATCGTCTGCCCCTTGTCGTAGTTGCTAAGCAGGCTTTCAAGTTCCGCTTTGCAGAATTCAAGCGTTTTTACAAGTTCGTTCTGCTCGAGTTCGGGTATCTCTTCGTCAGGATAGTCAACCCATGCCGCCATTGTGGACGACACGTCAAGCAGTTTTTCAAGCACGGCGTTAATGCTTTTGCTCAGCCTTCCCTGAAGTGCCGAGTAAGACGCCCTCAGTTCCGCTTCGCCCTGAGCCGAAATAATATCCGCAACCGACTCTGCCTGAGTCAAATCCATTTTGCCGTTAATAAACGCACGCTTTGTAAACTCGCCCGCACCTGCGGGAACAGCACCTGCCTTAAGCACGGCGTCGAGCGTTTTCTGTACGCTGAGCATTCCGCCGTGGACGGATATTTCGGCAACGTCCTCGCCCGTATAACTTCTGGGCGAGCGAAAAACAAGCACAACTGCGTCGTCCTGCTGCTCGCCGTCAATGACTATGTGACCGTACTTTGCACGGTAACCGCCAAGTTCGGCAAGCGAACTTTTGTCGCTGCACTCAAATACGCTGTCTGCAATTTTTACTGCGTTGTCGCCGCTTATGCGTATAACGCCGATTCCGCCCGGGGCGTTGCCCGTGGATATTGCTGCAATAGTTGACATAATAATCCTTTATCCTTATTGCCTCCCTTGACAAAGGGAGGGGGACCGCTTGCGGTGGAGGGATGGTCTGTTTCTTTTAAATTGACTTAAAAACACTGTCAAAACCGAAACGACAATCCCTCAGTCTCGTCACTTCGTTCCTCGACAGCTCCCTTTAACAAGGGAGCCAATTCGGTTTCCCGCTTTGTTCGTACAATAAAGGCGAACGCAGAGCGTTCGCCTAAAATCACTGGTCTTTGCTAATTTCGATTTTGCCGTACTTCGGCAAATCAGCTCTGTCTTTTTTAGGTGTGTAATCTGCAGGTTTTGAGGTAACTGCCGCACTCTTCTGAGTGCCTCTGCCGCCTCTGCCTCTGCTCTGTCTCGGCTTAACGCCGCCGACCGGTTCAATTACAACTCTTCTGTCCTGATTGTAGCCGATTGAACGTGACTCAACGCCTTCAATCTCCTGAACTGCGGTATGAATAATTCTTCTCTCATACGGGTTCATAGGCTCAAAGGTGTATCTTCTGCCCGTTCTGAGCACGTACTGAGAGTTCTTGTCGGCAAGATGTCTGAGTGTTTCGTTACGCTTTTCACGGTAGTTGCCTACGTTGATAGAAACACGAACATAACTGCCCGTCTTCTTCTTCATTGCGAGAGAGAGGAGATACTGAATTGAATCAAGTGTTTCGCCTCTTCTGCCGATGATAATGCCGTAGTCCTCGCAGGAAAGTTCAATATTTATAACGCCCTCTTCATAAGCAGCGTCGATTTTTGCATCATCAATGTCAAGACCTTTGACAATCTCTGCAAGATAGCTTTTTGCATAATCGAGGTCAACGCTCTTAGGGAATTCTTTTTCCTTCTTGGGCTCTTCCTCTTTAGCGGGCTGTGTTGCAGGCTCTGCCTTCTTTTTAGGTTCTGCCTTTTTTTGCTCCGCTTTTTTAGTTTCGGGTTTAGCCTCTTCCTTTTTAGGTGCAGGCTTGTTCTTTTTATTCTGCTTCTTTGAAGCCTTTTTTTCTTTTACGCCGTCGTCGTAGCTTGCCTTTACTTTGGCGTCTGCTCCGCCAAAAAGACCAAGCAGCTTTTTACGTGGCTGTTCAAGAACTTCTATGTGAACATCAAGTTCAAACTTCGCAGGAGCATTCAGACCGGCTTTGGCGTTTTCGATTGCGTCCTCAATTGTTTTGCCGGTTGCGATAAATTCCTTTATCATAAATCCTCCGTATAAGGTGGCTTTTGCACCCTATTTGTTTTTAACGTTTTTAATGCTTTCTTCTCTTGCACGTCTCTCGATTGTGTTTTCAATCATCTCACGTGCGATATTGCGTTTTGGCGGGAAGTATCTTGCCATAACGAGCTGCTGCACAATGGCAACCAGATTTGAAATAATCCAGTAAAAACCTACTGCGGCAGGAAGTCTGAACGCAATGAAGAACGAAAACAGCGGCATTGCCAGCATCATAATCATCATCTGCGACTGCTGCTGTGCGGCTGCGGGGTTGTTCTTCTTCTGAATCATTGTAGAAATAATTGTTGAACCGATTGATGTGATAAGACACAGAATCGGGATAATCACAATTTTGTCAGTCCATGTGGGAACCTGACTCATATCAAGTCCAAAAAGATTTAGTCCCTCTTTAAAACGTGCAATTTTTTCTACCGAACTTTCGGTAAATATGTTGCCGAACTGTGCTGATTTTGAAAGAAGAATTTCTTTGTAGTCGGAAATGTTACGAATAATATCAAGCTCAAGATAGCTGTTGCCCCTTGATGCCTCAAAGCCGATTGCCTTTGCAACCTGGTCCTGATATGAGGCGATGTCAATGTTGAGCAGGTACTGAATAGGGTAGTAGATAATACCGATAATACCCATAAGGAATATCATCTGAAACAGCATAGGTCCGCAGCCCATATTCATCGGGTTGTGACCTTCTCTTGCGTAAAGAGCCTGCATTTCCTCCTGCATTGCCTGATTGGCTTTCTGGCGTTGCTTCGGGTCGGTGATAGCATTAACGTTATACTTTTTCTGGATTTTCTGAATTTTCGGCTGAATACGGTTTGTTTTTGCCATCGTTTTCTGCTGTCTTAAATTCAGCGGAAAAAGCACAAGCCTTGTCAGAACGGTAAACACAATAAGTGCAAGGAAATACTTCTGGTCAAAAAGGTACATAAGTCCTTCCATACACTTGCCGAAAAACCAGTAAAGTGGCTTGAACGCACCCATAAAACCGCCCGCTGCAGCTGTGATAGTAGTAATATTGTTAAACACTTTACCTATTCCTCTTATTTTCTGTTTTTGGGGGAACGGGGTCATACCCGCCTTTGAAGAACGGATTGCATCTGAGTATACGGCGTATTGCCAGTAGCGAGCCTTTAAAAACTCCGTGGATTTCTACCGCCTCGAGTGCGTACTGCGAACAGGTAGGCGTGTATCTGCAGGCGCCGTGCGAAAACCTCGGCGACAGTGTAAGCTGATAAGTTCTGATTAAAAACACAATTATCTTTTTTAGTAGGTTACTAATCAATTTCACTGATAACACCAAGCTTTTTAAAGTGCGTTGTCATTTCTGACATAACACGTTGCATTTTAACGTAACTCGTTTTGCTCCTTGCAACAAAAACAATATCCCAGTTGCCGTTGATTTTCGGCTCAAGCTCGCTCAGTGCCGCACGTATAACCCGCCTTGAACGGTTACGCTGTACTGCGTTGCCGATTTTTTTGGATGTGGTTATGCCGTAGCGGACGCCGCTCTTTTTGGATTTCATTGCATAAGTAACAAGGCAGGGCGTTGCAATGCTTGCCCCCCTGTAATACAGCCTGCGAAAATCCTTGTTCTCCTTAAGGGTCTGACTTTTCAAAAAAACGCCCCCGTTTTAACTGTTTTCAGTTAATTAGTAAGAAAGTCTTTTTCTGCCCTTAGCTCTGCGGCGAGCAAGTACCTTTCTTCCGTTTCTTGTTGACATTCTCTTTCTGAAGCCGTGCTCCTTCTGTGCGTGTCTCTTCTTTGGCTGGAAGGTTCTTTTCATCTTTTTCACTCCTTAATCAAGATTAAACTCGTCTTAATCTATGTGTTCTCTATGCGGTATAGCATAGGCTTATTGCCCGTGAACGCCGAATGGCGTAGTTACACTTATAGCGTTGATATTATATTAAAATTAAATCAATTTGTCAACTAAAACTTGTATTTATTTATTATTTATATTATAATACTCAATATATTGCGTAAGCAGTGAAAGGAACAACAATTTATACCTCATAATTCTAAAAGGAGATACTATGCTCGGAATAATCGGGGCAATGGATATAGAAATTGCCGCAATCAAAAACAGTGTAGAAAACAAAACCGTAACCGCAGTTGCTCAAATTGAATTTGTGTGCGGAACAATTGACGGTGTACCCGTCTGCGTGGCACAGTGTTCGCCCGGTAAGGTAAACTCCGCACTCTGCACACAGATAATGATTGACCGCTTTGACGTAACGGAAATTATCAACGTCGGTGTAGGCTGTTCGCTTTCGGGCGATATAAAAGTCAAGGACGTTGTTGTTGCAACCGAAGTGTGCCAGTACGATTTTGACACCTCGCCCGTTGACGGCGTAAGGGGGCTTATTCTGAACGGCACTGTAAAAATCCCTACTGACAAAACCGTAACAGACGGACTTATCGGTGCGGCAAAAGAGTGCGTAGGTACCGTTCACACGGGATGTATTGCAAGCGGCGACACGTTTATTGCAACCCAGTCGCTCAAGGACGATATTGTAAACGAATTCGGTGCGGTCAGCGGCGAAATGGAAGGCGGCTCAATCGGTCACGTCTGCTATGTAAACAAAGTTCCCTTCGGCGTTCTGCGTTCAATAAGCGACGGCGGCGACGAGGCTGCGTTTATGGATTATCCCACTTTCAAAGAAGTTGCCGCAAAAATTTCGAGCGGCATTATCCTCACATACATAAAAAACAAAAAATAAAAGACAGGCATTGCCCGTCTTTAGTGCTGGGATTAATCAATAATATAGTTTTCGAGAATGTAGTTTTCAGCCTGCTCAATAAGACCTTCAACGGCTGAATAGTCAGTGCCGTCCATACCTGTGCGTGACCTGTCTTCAATAAGTGCAAACTTTGCGTCCTCAACTGCTATCGCTGCAGAAGCAAGCTCACGTGCAACGGTATAGTCAATCTTAAACAGTTCTTTAGGAAGGGCGCCCGTCTTGGCAAGCGTCAACGCTCCACGGTACAGACTCAGCATATAGTAGTCATACACAAACTGCCTTGCGTTGCTGCCCGAAGAAACCAGAATTGCGGTGTCAAGCAGCTGCTTGGTTGCCTGTGCAAGCGTGCCGAGCGACTCGGTTGCACCGTCACCGTCATTAAAATAACCCGATGCGGCACCGTTACGGTTATCGCTCGCACCAAGAAGGTAGTCGGTGGTTACGTTATAATATTCGCTGCACTTTAACACAAAGTCAAGTCCGCATTCTCTTATTCCTTTTTCGTAGTGCGAAAGCAGTGCCTGCGAAATTCCCAAATCCGTTGCAGCCTTTTTCTGGCTTATGCCCCTTTCTTTACGCAGCTGGGAAAGCACCTGCGAAAACTTACTCAATTTTTCTTTTACCATATTTTCATCTCATATCTGAAGTATTTATACTAATTGTAATGCTTTATCATTATAATACTAATTATACAAATTGTAAATAAACAAAACGCATTTGTAATTTTTTGTAACAAAACGGCTTATACGGCTAAATTTTCGGAGGAATCAGCAGTGAAATCATACACAGTGTATTTGTTTCGTCACGGATTGACAAAGGGGAATATCAACGCACAGTATATTGGGCACACCGATTATCCACTAACAACAGATAGTATTTCAGAGATAAAAAAAATAAAAGCGAAGCACCATTATCCCGAGGTGGATGCAGTGTTTGTTTCGCCGTTAAAACGTGCCGTTCAGAGTGCGGATATAATGTTTCCAAAAAATAACAAAATTGTAATAGATGAGTTTATTGAATATAATTTCGGAGAGTTTGAGGAACTCACAGCCGCCGATTTAAAAGACAACGACGACTTTAAAAACTGGCTCGGCGGCGATATGACCGCTCGCCCTCCTCACGGCGAAAGCAACGCCGAATTTGTACACCGCATCTGCACCGCATTTGAAAAAGTGCTTGACGGCTGCATAAAAACCGGAACGCAGAATATAGCAATCGTTTCTCACGCAGGCGTGCTTATGACAATACTTTCGTGCTACGGACTGCCCGAGGCACCTATGGCACACTGGCAGATGGACGCCGGCTACGGCTACAAACTCCGTGTAACGCCGTCGCTCTGGATGAGGGGCAAAAAAATAGAAGTGGTTGACACCGCTCCGCAAAGTCTGGAAGAACTAAAATCTTAAATTTAAAAAGCTAACATAATTTAATATATTGCAAACAAAAAAGGATTATATTGCAAAAAACAAAAAAGGAAGACTTAATCTTCCTTTTTTGTTGTTGTTTCAACCTTTGTTGAAACGCCGTAATTGTCATTTGTGATTGTATTGTACATCGCACTGTCGCCTTCGCTGTAAAATCCTGTTTCGGGGCAGGTGGCAGTGTCGGGTCTGATGTGAGCAAGCGTGATGTTTGACTTGCCGTAAATGATTGCCTGCAGATTATATGCGTCAGCAGGATAGTCGGGACGCCATACCCACTGACCGTAATATGTGCCGCCCTTAAGATTATTTTCGGGTATGTTCTGCATATAAACGTCGTACTTCAGCCATCCCTGTGTAAACGCATACTCAGCAATCTTCTTAAGTTCGTTAACCGTAAAGTTTGTGTTTACGTACGGCACAAGTTTTACAAGCACTTTTATAAGTTTTGTAAGCGAGCTGTCTTTCATCTGATTAAAAATCTGAATAAGACAGGTTTTCTGTCTGTCGGCACGCATATTGTCCGAGTCGAGCTTTCTTATGCGGCAGTAAGCGAGTGCCTGCTTACCGTTAAGTTTCTGCTTGCCCTTGTTACCTTCAAATTCCTTTTCTATAGTAACGTGGCCGTAACGTGACTGATGATTGTTTATTTCGTTAATCTCTGCCTGCGTGAGTTCAAGAGTAACGCCGCCGAGTTCGTCAATAATGCTTTCAAAAGAATCAAAGTTAACAATTACGTAGTTGTTAATATCAATCTTGTAAAGGCTTTCAACGCAGTTGATATAAGCGTTGAGGTCGCCCGTTGACATAGCACCGTTGATTTTTCCGAACTGACCTGTTTCGGTCTTGCCTTTTTCGGTCTCCCAGTATGCCCAGGCGTCACGCAGAATCGACGTGAGTGTAATCTGCTTTGTGTCGATGTTTACGCTCGCAATAATTGCCGAGTCGGCACGTGTGCCTTCGTCAAGAATCTTTTTGCCTCGGGTGTCTTCACCTATAAGCATTACGTTAAGCACGTGAGTTGATTTGCACGGACCGCCGTTGTAGTACCAGGTTTTAATCATATCCTGCAGCGACGCAAGTTCGGTTGCCTCGGTTTCGTAAATCGGGTCAAAAGATTCTTCGAGTTCTTTCATACCTTCCCACTTTTTGTCAGTGGTTGCAAGGGTGCTGCCTTCGCCGTCGGCAATCTGCTCAAACAGTCTGTTGACCATTGAGTTTGCAATAATTCCTGCAACAACAAGCAGTGCAATAATCGCAGCGATTACCAAAAGGGTAATCTTTTTGCCCTTCGACATCTTTTTATTAGGCTCGCCGTCCTCTTCTTCCCCATCGGTTTCGGGGATATCGTCGTTCTCTTCGGTGATGTCCATAATATTTATTGCATTTTCTTCTGTTTCAGCTGCAGGTTCATCAACCGCAGCCTCAACATCTTCTTCGCTGTCTGCAGGGGTTTCGTCAGCGGCTGTTTCCTCTGCAAAAGTGTTTTCTTCGGGAGCCGCTTCTGTTACGGTTTCAGGCGTTTCGTCCGCTGCAATTTCTTCTGCCGTGGCAGTTTCGCCTTCTGTTTTAGTTACGTCAGGGATTTCGTCAACAGCCTTTTCGCTTTGGTTGTTAAGTTTAGATGCCGCCTGCTCCGTGTGCAAGGCGTTCTCTTCTTCTCTACGCTTTTTTACTTCGGAGAGAATATCATCAATATTGTATTCCTTATCCAATATGATTCTCCTCTAAATGTGTTATGGGTATATTAATACCCGTAAATAATTGCGTTGCTTTTAATTCGCAGTGAATAATTTGTTAATATTATTCCTCTGCGGTTGCCGTATCTTCGGTCGGCTGTGCTGCAGTTTGCTCGGCAACGTCTGCCGCCGTTTCGTCTGCAACTTCCTCAACCTCTTCTTCCTCGTACTTATCTACGATTGAAAGGGTTGCAACTTTTTCGCCGTCATTTACACGCATAACCTTTACGCCCTTGCCCGGACGCTTAACCTCTGAAATCTGTTCTGCGTGCGTGCGGATAACAATACCGTCTGTGGTAATCATAATAACGTCGTTGTCGTTGTCAACCGGGGCAATCATTGCAACCTTTCCAAACTGCTCTGTGCGGTAGTTGATAAGACCTTTACCCGCTCTTGACTGAACACGGTAGTCCGAAAATTCGCTCTTTCTTCCGTAGCCCGTTTCGCTTACCGTAAGCAGCTGCTTGCCAGGAACGGATACCGCAAAGCCAACAACGTAATCGTTTTCTTTAAGCTGAATTGCCTTTACGCCACGTGCTGTTCTGCCGATTAGTCTTGCGTCGCTTTCGTTAAAGCAGATTGCCATACCGTCGTGCGTTGCAACAATAAGCTGACGCTCGCCGTCGGTAACGTCAACCCAGCAGAGCTCGTCGCCCTCGTCAAGATTGATTGCTATGATGCCGCTCTTTCTGATGTGGTCGTACTGATTAATAGCGGTACGCTTGATTATACCGTTACGGGTAACCATACACAGATATGCTCTGTCCTCTTCGCTCGGAATCTTGACCATTGCCGATACGGTTTCGTCCTGTTCGAGCGGAAGAAGGTTAACAACGTTCATACCCTTGCTTGTGCGTGACGCCTCGGGAATCTGGTAACCCTTCATCTTAAACACTTTACCCTTGTTGGTAAAGATAAGCACAAAGTCGTGAGTTGAGCAGGTGAACATTGTTTTTGCATAGTCTTCCTCACGGCGTGACATTCCTGTGATTCCCTTGCCGCCACGGTTCTGAGCCTTGTAGGTGTCAACCGTCTGGCGTTTCATATATCCTCTTTCGGTGAGGGTGAGGATGCAGTCCTCTACAGGAATAAGGTCTTCGTCGTCAACGTCGCCTGTGAATGCCGAAATCTCGGTGCGACGTTCGTCGCCGTACTTCTCGGCAATTTCACGTGACTCTTCTTTTATAATATCAAGTATTCTGCTCTCGTGTGCAAGAATATCAAGATAATCCTTGATTCTTGCGTGTAAATCGTCGAGTTCGTTAAGAATCTTTTCGATTTCAAGACCTGCGAGCTGACCTAAACGGTATGCAACAATTGCACTTGCCTGCGGGTCGTCAAAACCGAACTTGTCCATAATTGCCTGTTTTGCCTCAGCCTGACCGCCCTTGCAGGCACGGATTGTTGCAATAACGTCGTCAACAATATCTATTGCCTTTGCAAGACCTTCGAGTATGTGGGCTCTCTCCTGAGCTTTTCTGAGGTCAAATTCAGTACGCCTTTTTATTATATCCTTCTGGAAGGCAATATATTTTTCAAGAATCTGCTTAAGATTCATTACCTTAGGCACGCCGTCGTCAAGTGCAAGCAGAATTGTACCGAAAGTAACCTGCATATCCGTAAGCTTGTACAGATTGTTAAGTACAACCTGTGCGTTTGCGTCACGCTTAACGGTAACTTCAATATGCATTCCCCGGCGGTCGGAGTAATCCTGAACGTCCGCAACGCCTTCAAGCCTTTTTTCTTTAACAAGGTCTGCAATTCTAGTGATAAGTCTTGCCTTGTTTACACCGTACGGAATTTCGGTAACAACAATCTTAAAGCGGTCACCCTTAGCTTCAACAATTTCGGCACGGGCTCTCACATAGATTTTGCCACGGCCTGTTGCATAAGCCTCACGAATGCCCTTTGCACCCATAATGATGCCTGCAGTCGGGAAGTCGGGACCTTTGATATGCTGCATAAGGTCTTCAAGCTCAGCCTCGGGATTGTCGATAAGGCAGCACATACCCTCAACAACCTCACGCATATTGTGAGGCGGAATATTTGTTGCCATACCTACTGCAATACCCGACGAACCGTTTACAAGCAGGTTTGGAAAACGTGCGGGCAAAACAGTCGGCTCGTTTTCGGTGTCATCAAAGTTAGGAGCCCAGTCAACTGTGTCCTTCTTGATGTCGTCAAGCATTTTAAGTGCGGTTTTGCTCAGTCTGCTTTCGGTATAACGGTAAGCAGCAGGCGGGTCGCCGTCAATAGAGCCGAAGTTGCCGTGACCGTCAACAAGAATATGTCTCATCGAGAAGGTCTGGGCAAGCCTTACCATTGCGTCGTAAACAGATGCGTCGCCGTGCGGATGGTAGTGACCCAGCACGTCACCGACAGTGGTAGCACATTTTCTGTACGGACTTGTCGGGTACAGACCGTTTTTGTACATTGCATAAAGTATTCTTCTGTGAACGGGTTTAAGACCGTCACGCACATCAGGCAGTGCACGTGACACAATAACGCTCATTGAGTAGTCAAGGAACGCCTTGCGTATCTCACTGCTGATTTCTACATCTACGATTTTTTGATTATCATAGCGGATTTCTTCGTTCATATATAATCTCCTAAAATTATGAATTATGAGTTATGAATGATGAATTGATGTTACTCGCTTCGCTCAAACAATAATAATCGGGCGAGGGCAACGCCCTCCATAAATTCATAATTTATCATTCATAATTAAACATCAAGGTTTTGTACAAATTTTGCGTTGCTCTCAATAACGATACTACTACGGATTACACAGTTGTGCTCTCGTCTACGAAACAGTCCACCGGACTGTTTCTCCCAAATCAAAGATTTGGAGCCTCGTTTGAGCCACGCCGTTTTGCGTTTTGCTTTTTTATACGTCTAAGTTCTGGACAAACTTTGCGTTCTTTTCAATGAACTCACGGCGTGGCTCAACATTATCTCCCATAAGTATAGAGAAGTTTTCGCTTGCACGCTGTGCGTCGTCAACCGTTACACGCAGCATTGTTCGGTATTCGGGGTCCATTGTGGTTTCCCAAAGCTGTTCGGGGTCCATTTCACCAAGACCTTTGTAACGCTGTATATCGCAGTTGCCTTCAAACTGTTCAATAAGTTCGTCACGCTCTTCGTCAGAAAAGGCGTAAGAACTCTTTTTGCCCTTGCTGATTTTGAAGAGCGGCGGCTGAGCAAGATAAACGTAGCCGTCTTCAATAATCTGCGGCATATAGCGGAAGAAGAATGTGAGCAGCAGCGTTCTGATGTGTGCACCGTCAACGTCGGCATCCGCCATAATAATAATTTTATGATAACGCAGTTTGTTAATATCAAAGTCGTCGCCTATTCCCGTGCCGAGTGCCATAACAACAGGCAGCAGTTTTTCGTTGGAATAAACCTTGTCAACTCTTGCTTTTTCAACGTTGAGCATCTTACCCCAGAGCGGAAGAATTGCCATATGCTCACGGTCTCTGCCCTCTTTTGCAGAGCCGCCTGCCGAGTCACCCTCTACGATGTAAATTTCGCACTTTGACGGGTCTTTGCTCGTGCAGTCTGCAAGTTTACCCGGCAGCGAATTGCTTTCAAGCGGCGACTTGCGGCGTGCGTTTTCTCTCGCTTTTCGTGCCGCCTCTCTTGCACGTGACGCCTCAAGCGACTTGTTAAGCAGAGTTTTTGCGACCTGAGGATGCTCCTCAAAATAAGTCATAAGTTTGTCGTAAACGAGCGACGAAACAAGACCTGTGATGTCGGTATTGCCGAGTTTGCCCTTAGTCTGTCCTTCAAACTGAGCCTCGGTGAGTTTTACGGAAATAACTGCGGTTATGCCTTCACGCACGTCTTCACCCGTAAATTTTTTGTCGCCGTCTTTAAGAATACCGAACTTCTTGCCGTAGTCGTTAAACACTCTTGTTAGTGCGGTTTTAAAGCCTGTTTCGTGCGTACCGCCGTCGATAGTGTTAATGTTGTTTGCAAATGAAAGCAGAGTTTCGGTGTAGCCGTCGGTATATGCAAGTGCAACTTCGGCACTGCGGTCGTCCTTAGTGGTGGAAATATGTATTACTTCCTCCTGAATAGGATTAAGACCTCTGCTTTTATTGATGTAATCAACAAATTCACGGATACCGCCCTCGTAACAGTAAACGCCTGTGTGTTCCTCGTCGTCGTATTCGTCGTCGGAACTGCGGTCAAACTTTTCACGCTTATCTGTTAAACTGATTGAAAGTCCTGCATTAAGAAATGCCTGTTCACGAAGTCTTCTCTGCAGAATATCAAAGGTGTACTTTGTGGTTTCGCTGAATATTTCGGGGTCGGCTTTAAAGCGGATAAACGTACCGTGTTCTTCTTCGTCAACATCTGCAATAATGTGCAAATCGTCAACTGCAACACCACGTTCAAAACGCTGAGCCCAAACGTGACCGCCACGTGTAACCTCAACTTCAAGCCACTCCGAGAGTGCGTTTACTACAGAAGAACCTACGCCGTGCAGACCGCCCGATACCTTGTATCCCGAGCCGCCGAACTTACCGCCTGCGTGAAGCACTGTAAGTACAACCGTAACTGCGGGCAAACCTGTTTTGTCGTTGACTTCAACAGGAATACCACGTCCGTTATCACGCACGGTGATTATGTTACCGGGCAGAATTTCGGTTTCAATATGAGTACATACGCCTGCAAGTGCCTCGTCAATCGAGTTGTCTACAATCTCGTAAACAAGGTGGTGCAGACCTCTCGGTCCTGTTGAACCGATGTACATACCCGGACGCTTTCTTACAGCTTCAAGTCCTTCAAGTACCTGAATACTGTTGCCCGAATACTCGTCGGTAACAATAGTGTCAATGTCCTCTTCTTCTAAATTTGTTTCTTTGATTTCTTCACTCATAAATTATCTCCTTGATAATTCTACTTACTTCTCTTATATAATGTATTTGTATTAATAGGACTTACGTAAACCGCCTCGTCTGTTACAACAAAACTCTTAGGCAAGTCGTAATTAACATAAATAACTCTTTTGTCTTTTTCGGCTTTTGACAGATAATCACGGGTCGCCTTGTTGACCGTTGACGTGTCCATATCAAAAATGCCTATAATATTTTTGTCGGTAATAACCGTATCTTCACCTAAATGTAAATACATTCTTTACCTGCTTTTTTGTCGGTATTTTATAATTCTATTTTTCCGTTATTAATCTGAATCGTTTTACCGTCTTTAAGACGTAAAATCTGCTCCTTATCGCAGCAGGTTATAAACACCTGCAAGCCGTCAATCCTGTTTAATATGTAATCCTGACGTTTTTCGTCAAGTTCACTCATAACATCGTCAAGAAGGGCAATCGGTTTTTCACCCGTCATCTGTTCAAGCAGTGCAGCCTCTGCAAGTTTAAGTGCAAGTACACAGCTGCGTTGCTGACCCTGCGATGCGTATTTGCGTGCCGAATTTCCGTTAATCAAAACGTCAATATCGTCACGGTGAGCACCCACAGACGTTGTTTTATTCTGCAAATCCTGAACTTTATTTTCCTCAAGCTGCAAAAGAATATTTTTTTCAATTTCAGAGACATCGCAAATTTTATTTGCCGAGCCGATATAATTAATATCTATCTCTTCGGTACCGCTGCTGATTCCGCTGTAAATATCTTTAACAAACGGGGTAATCGCCTCAATATATCTGAGCCTCTGATAAACAATCTTTGCACCTGTTTTTGCAAGATTTGTGTTCCATATGTAAAGCATGGAATCAAGTTCGGGATTCTGATAAATATCTTTAAGCAGATTATTTCGCTGTGCAAGCGACCTGTTATAATCTTTAAGCAGATTTTTATATCCGCTTTTAATCTGGCAAAGTGCCGAATCAATAAACTTCCGTCTTTCAGCAGGTCCATCCTTAATCATACTCAGGTGAACGGGTGAAAATATTACTGCTTTAATTTCATCACCAAGCGATGCGGCACTTTTCTTTTTTATCTGATTAAGCGTAGCTTCACGCCTGCCTTTAATAACAAGCTGTGCCGTCTGCTCTCTGCCCGAACTTTCAAATTCAATACTGAGTTTTGATAATTCGCTGCCGAATTTTACAAGTTCTTTATCCTTTACACCTCTGAAACTTTTTGCTCCGGTAAAAAGATAAAGTGCCTCTATTAAATTTGTTTTACCCTGAGCATTTTCGCCCCATATGATATTAACGTCGTCAAATGCAGCGTCAAGATATTCTATATTGCGAAAATCTTTAATTTCAATTTTCTTTATTTTCATTTATAATCTGATAGTCGGTGCCAAACGCAGTTACAACGTCGCCGTCACGGAGTTTTTTTCCTCTTGCAGTACATATTTCACCGTTAACACGGATAATACCGTCCTGAATAAACTCCTTTGCCTGTCCGCCTGTTTCGCTGATACCTTTGAATTTCAAAAAAGACTGCAGTTGAATAAAATCAGTATTAATTATAACTGTTTCTTTAATGTGTTCTTTTGCTTTAACTTTAATTTTCATTACGCAGCCTCATCGGAAGTACAAGGAAAAGGAAGTTGTCGCCGTTTATCGGCATAATCTTAACAGGGCTGACAGGTCCTGCAAGTTCAATTTTAACTTCGTCTGTATCTGATGCGTTGAGTGCGTCAAGCATAAACTTTGAGTTAAAGCCTATTTCAACCCTGTCGCCGGATGTGTTTGCGTGCGTGTAGTCAACAAAACGTCCAAGACTTGAAACTGTTGAAACTCTCATCTGGTCGTTGTCAAACATACATCTTATCGGGTTTTTCTGATTGTTTTCAATAACGGGAAGAGTACGCTGAATACAGTTTACTGCGTCGTTGGTGTTAATAAGCACAGTTGTTGTAATTGCCTTTGGCAACGCACTCTTGTAATCAAGAAATTCACCGTCAAGAAGTCGGCTTATAATAGAATAATTTTCTGTTTCAAATACTATATGTCTTTTGCCTACGCTTACGCTGATTTTTTTGTCTTCGTCGCCGCTTAAAAGTTTAAGCAGTTCTCTTATTGTTTTCTTTGGAACAATAAATTCAAGTTCTTCTCCGTCGTAGTTAACCTTTTCTTTTCTGATAGCAAGACGGTAACCGTCAACGCCTATAAGAGTAAATTCGTTTTTCTTAATGTCAAACTTCAGACCTGTGTAAACAGGTTTGCCGCTTTCACTGTCTGCAACTGCAAATATTGTCTGGCTAACCATTGACTGAAACATTTTTTGCTCAAATTCAAGTGCAGTTCCGCCGTTTACTGACGGAAGTTCAGGATAATCGTTTGCGTCTATTCCTGTAATATTATACTGTGCTGCACCGCTGATAATTGAAACCGAAACTCCGTTTGTTTCAATAGTTACATACTCGTCTGCAAGTTTGTTTATAATGTCGCAAAAAACTTTTGCGTTAATAACAATATCGCCTGCCTCAACAACATCAACGCTCATAATTGTGTTAATGCCGAATTCAAAGTCATAACCCGTAAGGCTGAGCGTGTCGGAACCGCATTCAATAAGTATACCTTCTATTGTAGGAATTGTAACCTTTGTGCTTACTGCACGCATTACGTTGTTGCATGCTACAGAAAGCTCTTTAGTATTGCAAGTAAATTTCATTTTGATAAATCCTTTCCGTATTTTCAAAAAAGTAAAAATTTGCTGTTATTTCATAATATTGTCTTTTAGTTTTAGTAGTATAGGCGGTGCAAAATGTTTAAAACTTTAATTTGCCTTTTATTACCGCCGAATTTTTATAAACATCAGGTAATTATTTTTTGTAGATAAAATGTTTACGTTGTAGAAAACCAAAACTTTAAACATACCGTGTTTAAAACTAAAATGTTTAAAACTAAAATTATGTAGAAAACTTTATTGGTAATCTTTAATGTTATTAATGATATCAAGCACCTGAGAATTAAGAGTAGAATTCTGCTTTAACGTCTCGCTCAGTTTGTTTACATTGTACATAACGGTTGAATGTTCACGGTTAAATTCCTTACCAATATCCTTGTAACTGATATTTGTAACTTCACGAATAATATAAAAACACATTTTTCTTGCGTCCGAAACGTCTGCGTTATGTTTATTGCTGTAAATGTCTTCAACCGAAACTCCCGTAGTTCTGCTTACTTCGTCAACAATGCGGTTAATAGTAATCGGCACAGGCTGAACGTCGTTAAGCACATCTTTAATAGCAGTCTGTGCAAGTGCAATATTAGGTACTTCGTCGCCAAAAGCACACATTGCGTGCATCTTTTTTGTAATGCCTTCAAGCTGACGGATATTGGATTTAATACGCTCTGCAATAAAATTAATAACAGGCTCGGGAATTTCAAAATTAAGAAGTTCCGCCTTACGTTTGATTATTGCACAGCGTGTTTCGTACTCCGGAATCTGAATGTCAACAATAAGTCCGCTTTCAAATCTGCCACGAAGTCGGTCAATAATTGATTTAATATCCTTTGGCGGACGGTCAGAAGTGAGCACAACCTGTTTGCCGTTATCAACAAGTGCGTTAAACGTGTGGAAAAATTCCCACTCGGTAGCCTCTTTACCTGCAATGTACTGAATGTCGTCTACAAGAAATACGTCAACGTTTCTGTACTTTTCACGGAATTCGTCCGTCTTTTTGTTTGAAAGTACGCCCATAAATTCATTAAGAAAATCTTCGCACCTTACGTAAACAACGTTCATATCGGGATATTCGTTTTTAACCTGATAGCTGATTGCTTTAAGCAGGTGAGTTTTACCGAGTCCCGAATTACCGTAGATAAAAAGCGGATTGTATTTTGCAATTCCGTTATTTTTATTAATTTGTCCGCCCGGGTCGCTTGCAATTGCTTTTGCTGCGGTGTAAGCAAACTTGTTTGAATTACCCACAATAAAGTTGTCAAAGGTAAATATTTCGTTTTTAAAATCAATAAGCGACTGCTTATTCTTTACCTCTTCGTCAATAAAGGATTCGGGCGAGTAATAGTACATATTTACACTGAAACCGCAAACTGTCTCAAACGCCTCTTTAAGTAAATCGTCATACTGCGAAACAACAGTATTCTTTTTGAATTCGTTTGTAAAGAAAATATGAGCCGTTCCGTCTTTAAAGTCGGTAAGTTTTACCGGCTCAATCCAAAGCTTATATGCTGTGGATGTTATATGTTCCTTACAATAGGCAAGTACGTTTTGCCAGAGGTCGTCAAAATTATCCATAATAAATGCAAAAAGCCTTTCTGTTCAAAATAAGTTATAAAACGTCACTGTTAATTATAATAAAAATTATTATTTTAGTCAATATATATTTTAAATATTTTAATAATTAAAAACATTAATATTTTAGTATGAATTAACAATACATTTTACTTGCACTTTTATCGGCGGTAATATATAATAAAAAATAATCACAAAAATATTATTTTTCGTGGAGATAATAAATGAAAATTTTTAAAAACCGAGGCGACATATATATCCCTAAATCCGACTACAAAAGCAGCGGCGAAACCCGTTTTTTAAGAATAACGCTTGTTTTGATTGTTCTTTTTACAGCTGCGTTTGTAGTAATTCTTTCAAGACAGTATTCGTCGGCAAAAGATTTTTTCGGCAGGGGCGAAGTAAGTGTAACGCAGGAAACCGTTACAAATGTTGCACTTCCTGAAATAGAGGGCAAAACAAACTTTTTGATATTTGAAACAGACACCGAACAGACTGTTATTCATTATATTTATCTTTTTCAGGCAGACAGGGATAACAAGGCATATAAAGTCTGCACCCTTTCGCCCGACACGGTAATTGATAATAACAGCATCTATGATATTTATTCAAGCGGCGGCGGTGCTTCGCTTCAGACAAAATTAACAGAATATCTTGGTATTCAGATAGATTACTACGCTGCGTTTGACAGCACATCTTTTTCTGATTTTTGTTCTAAGCTCGGCACTTTTGTTTATCCGAATGACGAAGAATTAAAGTACAGCACCGATTTGGAAGAGGATAATTACACAATTCACCTCAGAAAAGGCGACCAGACTCTTGACTCGCAGACGTTTTCAAATCTGCTGCGTTATTATTCAAATCAGGAAAAAAATTATAACAAAGCAAACAATGCGGTTTTATATGCCTTTACAAGTCTGATTAACGAAGAAAATTATGAGGATGCAGAGGCACTGTTCAGACTTTTTGTAAAATCTTCGTCAACAAATATCACGGTCCGCAATTTTGAAAACGGACGTGACGGACTCATAGTGTTCAGTAAACTCGGCAGCAAAGTGCCTGTTTACAGCACGCAGATTGAATACGAAGGTAATACACTTACACAAAATTCGGTTGAAAACATTAAGGGATATTTCAATAAATAAATTGGAGACGCTATGATTACTGACGAAAATAAAGAAATTATAAAAAAAGCAGTACGTGATATTCTTATCGCAGTCGGCGAAGACCCCGACAGAGCGGGTCTTGTTGAAACTCCTCAGCGTGTGGCAAATATGTATGAAGAAATGTTTTGCGGACTCGACGAAGACCCTAAACGCCACCTCAAAATGTTTGACGAAAAGTCGAACGACGAAATGGTTATTGTGCGTGATATTCCTTTTTCGTCGATGTGCGAACATCACCTTCTGCCGTTTGTCGGCAAAGCACATATTGCCTATATACCGAGCGACAACAAAATAATAGGACTGTCCAAACTTGCACGAATTGTAGAAAACTTTGCAAAAAAACCGCAGGTACAGGAGCGATTAACACACGACATCGCAGACTTTCTTAACGAAAACCTTTCGCCTCAGGGCGTTGCCGTTATAATAGAGGCAGAGCATATGTGTATGTCCATCCGTGGAGCCCGTGCCTTCGGTTCAAAAACTCAGACCTCGGCACTTCGTGGCATTATGCGTACAGACCAGAGAACAAGAACAGAAGTATTATCACTTCTTACGAAGTGATAATACTTTAGACTCAAGACCAAAGACTCAAGGCTCAAAGTTTAAGAAAATATGTTTTCATTTAAAAAAATAAAAAGCCCTGCTATAATGGGCATTGTGAACGTAACGCCCGATTCATTTTCGGACGGCGGTACGCATTTTAAAAGCAGCGACGCTGTTGAATATGCACTGCAAATCATTGAAGACGGGGCGGATATTATTGACCTCGGAGCTCAGTCAACACGCCCGGGTTACACCGAAATATCGCCCGAAGAGGAATGGAACAGACTAAAAGACGTTCTTCCCGTTATCCGCAGCAAAACCAACCTGCCGATTTCTGTTGACACTTATTTCAGCGAGGTTGCAGAGCTTTCGCTTAAAAACGGTGCAGACATTATCAACGATGTAAGCGGCGTGTTTAATCTTAATATGGCACAGCTTGTAAAAGACAGCGGTGCAGGCTGGGTTATTATGCACAACGGCAGCGGCTCATTCGCAGAGGTTAAAGCTTTTTTTGAAGATATGGCAAAAAAATGCATTGACTTCGGTATAAAAAAAGAACAACTCTGCTTTGATATGGGCATAGGTTTTGGCAAAACTTACGAACAAAACTTAGAACTAATTGCAAATGTTAAGGCATATAAATTACCTGACTATCCGCTGCTGCTCGGCGTTAGCAGAAAACGTGTGATTGGCACTGCCTCGGGGCAGAAAAACCCGTCAGAGCGGATTTACGGCAATATTGCGGCAGATACGGCGGCAATCCTCGGCGGAGTTGACATAATTCGCCTGCACGACGTTAAAAACGAAAAGCAGGGTATCTTAATGGCAACAGAATTACTCGAGCAAAGTAATAAGATAAGGTGATTATATTGGACAAAATAACTATAAAAAACTTAAAACTCTTTGCTTATCACGGCGTAAATCCCGAAGAAAAAGAAAACGGTCAGAACTTTTTTATTGACCTCGACTACTATCTTAATTTGCAAAACGCCTGCCGCAGCGACAATCTTGACGACACAGTTTCGTATGCAGCGGTTGTTAAAACTGTCCGCAAAGCGTTTGTGGCAGAGAGTTACGATTTGATTGAAAAAGCGGCTCAGACCGTTGCAGACGCTGTTTTAGACGCATTTGAGCAAATATCAAGGGTAGACGTTACCCTTAAAAAGCCCGAGGCTCCCGTAAAAGCGGAATTCGATTATATGGCGGTAAGCATCAGCAGGGAGAGAGAATGAAATATATTATCAGCGTAGGTACAAATATCGGCGACAGAAGCAAGAACATAACTGACGCAATCAGTGCGTTTAATCTTGTACCCGACACAACAGTTATAAAGCAGTCAGGAATTTACGAAACCGAACCCGTCGGTTACGCAGACCAGCAGAGTTTTTACAATGCGGTGTTTGAGGTGGAAAGCAAGCTCGACGCAAACGAAATTCTCGGCATATGTCTTGGCATAGAGGCAGGATTCGGCAGAGTACGTCAGTTCAAAAACGGACCCCGCATAATAGACCTCGACTTGATTTTTGCAGAAGACAAAAAAATAAAAACGCCAAATCTCACTGTGCCGCATCCACGCTACAGTGAAAGGCGATTTGTACTTGTGCCGCTTTTGGAAATTTTTCCCGACGGCAATGCTTACGGCACGGATTTTGCAAAATATATTGATTTAATCGAAGGTCAGGCAATCAGACGGCTTTAATTTTCAAAATTTCACATTTTTATTATTCCTCGGTTTACAAACAATATTAATGCTGAAAAGCAAATTGTTTAAAACGGAGGAATTTTTTATGAAATCAAATACAACAAAAAATATTATGAAGGGCGTGGGTGCAACCCTCGCAGTATGCTCTGCAGTCACAATGATGGCAAATTCAAAAAAGAACGACACAATGAACAGCACCAAAAAATCAATTAAAAAAACCGCAAACAAAATCACCGATGTGATTGATGCGGTAACGTCGTTTATGTAACGGGCATTGCCCGTTACATAAAAACTTTTTAGTTTTGCAAACAAAAAAGCGGCATAGGGCATACGACTTAAATAGGGTTTAAATTAATAATTGTTTGACAGACGGAAAGTTAATCTTTCGGTCTGTTTTTATTTATGGGATTTGTCCTTACAAATCCGATGCTCGCTAAAGTCCGTTACTCATTATTTGACTTGTAATTATAAATATGATAAAATAAGTATTGCGACACAAGTTAATATGGCAATTTGTATAAGTCTGCATTTTTATTTTGGTAAAAATGCAAGCTCTTTTTCGCATTCTTATATGAATTGTCGAAACTTGTGTCGCAGCAATCGAGCTATGCGTTTTTCGTGCGTAGCTTATTGCTACGCACTTTTTATTTATCAAGGAGGAAAAATTGTGAAAAAGGTATTGAGCGTAGTATTATCTTTAGTAATGCTGTTAAGCATTACAACAGGAATGACGATGACGGCACAGGCAACAAGCATTACACAAGCACAAGCAGTAAACTGGGCTAACTCGCAAATCGGAAGATCATTGGATTATGATGGTGCTTATGGTGCACAATGTGTTGATTTAACCAAATACTACTATGCCTATTTAGGCGTATCGCCGGTTAACGGAAATGGATGTGATTATGCAACAAACGTCTTGCCAAATGGATGGCAGAGAATTCCTTATTCAAGCGGCTTCGCTGCACAGCCGGGTGATATAGCTGTTTGGACTTATTCTACTAGTGCATATGGGCACGTTGCTATTGTTACTGGAGCAAGCACATCATCAATGAATGTAGTTGAACAAAATGCATCTACAGGGACAAGAGCCCATTCGTATAGTTATTCTTATGGAACATTTTTCGGCGTTATAAGACCCGATTTTACTAGCGTTAATACTCCGGAACCTATAATTAGTGATAATAAAAACTATGTTTCTGTCGGAGAAAATATTGCTTTTTGGTATTCCGGACTAACCGAGTGCAGTAAAGTAGAGTTTTACTTTGAAAAAGATGGAAAAGTTTATTATACGAAAGACTCTACATCTTCAAGAGAATTTGTGACCTACTTTGAAAATGAAGGTTTATATAATATTTATGTAGGCGGATATTATAACGGACAGTGGTATTATTCTTCTAAAATAACAGTTTACGTTTTTAACCCTAAACTAACAAGTAATAAAACATCTGTTGACATTAATGAGGAAATAACACTTACATATAGCGGTCTTACGGTCAGCCAAAAAGTTGAGATATGCTTTGAAAAAGACGGAAAAACATATTATACAGACGATTCAACAACGTCACGAACATATAAGAATTATTTTGAAAAGCCCGGAGAGTATTACGTTTATGCTAAAGGTACCATAAACAATTATTCAACTATTTCTAATAAGGTGAAAATCACAGTAACCTGCAATCATAATTACAATAAAAGCGTTACTAAAGACGCAACGTGCAAAACCGCTGGAGTGTTAACATATACTTGTACTAAATGCGGAGATAGCTATACTGAAACTATTGCAAAGAAATCACACACCGTTGTAAAAGATGATGCTGTATTAGAAACCTGTACTTCAAACGGTTTAACCGAAGGAAGTCATTGTTCTGTATGCGGTGAGATTATAACGGCACAAAAAACGATTTCGGCTATTGGGCATAAATCAGACAATGGTACTGTAACAAAAACACCGACCTATACTGAAACAGGTACAAAGGAATATAAATGCACAGTTTGCGGTAAAGTGCTAAAAATCGAAACTCTTGCAAAGCTTGCGAAAAAGGCAAACACGCTTAAAGCAAGCGGTAAAACAAAAAACGTCAAATATTCAACTCTTAAGAAAAAGAATGTTACAGTTGTACGCAAAGATATTATTACAGTTAGCAAGGCACAGGGCAAGATTAACTACATGAAAATCAGTGGAAATAAGAAGATAACTGTTTCAAGTTCAGGCAAGATAACAGTTAAAAAAGGCTTAAAGAAAGGCACTTATAAGGTTAAAGTAAAAGTCACCGCAGCGGGCAATTCGACCTATAAATCAGGGAGTAAAACCGTCAAGGTAACGATTAAAGTTAAATAGATACAAAACGAGCACGGCAATTGCCGTGCTCAAACTTTTTTATTATACCCTATTTATATTGGACACCCCATAGTCGCTTTTTTGTTAGTCAAATGCGTGGCCTGATGAACCGAATACAACGTCAATCTTGTGTGCAACAACCTCTTCGATAAGGTCTCTTGCAGGGGTAAGATACTGACGTGGGTCAAAGTGGGTCGGATTCTCTGCAAAGTGCTTGCGAATTGCAGCGGTCATTGCAATACGGATATCCGAGTCAACGTTAACCTTACATACTGCCATTGACGCAGCCTTACGGAGCATATCCTCAGGAATACCGATTGCGTCAGGCATTGAGCCGCCGTACTGGTTAATCATCTTGATGTGGTCCTGATTTACAGAGCTTGCACCGTGAAGTACAATCGGGAAATTCGGAAGCTGCTTGCCAACCTCTTCAAGAATATCAAAGCGAAGCTGCGGCTTCTGACCCGGCTTAAACTTGTATGCACCGTGGCTTGTGCCGATTGCGATTGCAAGTGAGTCAACGCCTGTGCGTGTTGCAAAGTCGTAAACTTCCTCAGGTCTCGTGTAAGACTCGTTACCTGCCTCAACAACAACGTCGTCCTCAACGCCTGCGAGTGTGCCGAGCTCACCCTCAACAACAACGCCGTGAGCGTGTGCGTATTCAACAACCTGCTTTGTGAGTTTGATGTTCTCTTCGTAAGGAAGCGAAGAACCGTCAATCATTACAGATGTGAAACCGCCGTCAATACAGCTTTTGCAGGTTTCAAAGTCAGGACCGTGGTCAAGGTGAAGAGCAATCGGAAGTCCTGTTTCCTCAGCAGCAGCTTTTACCATTGCAACAAGGTAGTCGTGGCTTGCGTACTTTCTTGCACCCGATGAACACTGAAGAATTACAGGAGCCTCGAGCTTTTTGGCAGCTCTTGTGATACCCTGCACAATCTCCATATTGTTTACGTTAAAAGCACCGATAGCGTAGCCGCTTTCATATGCCTTTTTAAACATTTCGGTAGTGGTTACAAGTGGCATAATAAATGTCCTCCTAAAAATTTTTACTCATCTATTATACTACATTATATAATAAATAGCAACAAGAATTTGATAATTCAGGCTCAAGACTCAAGACTCAAGACTCAAGGGCAAACCTTGGTTCTCGGTGCGTTACACTATTCCTCGCCTTTAAGATATTTTGAGAGCGGCTTGTAAATCAGCATAGATACCGCAACAACTGCAAGTCCCTTTACAACGGTAAACGGTATGTTAAATATTATCAGACCGTCCGTAACGCTTTTAAGCGACGGCATTACTACCTTGTAAAGACCGAGCACTGCCTCTTCGGGAAAACCGAGAACGCTGTAATATAAAGGATAAATAATAAAGTAGTTTACAACAACGCTGAACAGTCCCATCATAACCGCACCCGTTACACCTGCAACAAAGGCGTTGCCCTTTGTCTTTTTAAGCTTATATGTGTAGCCTGCCACAAGCGTAAAGCATGCCGCAAGCAAAAAGTTTGAAAGCGGACCTACAAAACTTGTTGAGCCAAACGGAATATGCACAATGTTTTTAATCAGCGAAATCACCACGCCCGCAAGCGGACCGTACGAAAACGCACCAATAAGTGCGGGCAAATCCGAAAAGTCAAACTTTAGAAAGCTCGGCACTATCGGAATACTGAACTCCAAAAACTGCAGTGCTATTGCAACGGCGGTGAGTATTCCGCTGCCGGCAAGTGTGCGTGTGTTAATTGTTTTTGATTTGTTTTTCATTTTTCTTTCCTCCAAAATGTTTTACAAACTTTAGGAAAAAGAGACGCCCCCGAAAACCTCGGGGGCGATATTGCACTTAATACAATATTATTTCTCTCATCCGGACTTATAGCACTTTGCTAATTACCGTCGGTTACGGAATTTCACCGTATCAGTCCTGCGTGGCAGGAGTCGTGGACTTTATTACACCCTGTATAACAGGTTGCATTAACCACCGGTGAGGATTTGCACCTCGCCCCGAAATATTTGCACTATTATTATATGATATACAGCCGCATTGTCAAGTAAAATATCGACAAAAACTAACTAAAAGTGAAGATTTTTCAAATTCTTCCATTTAAACAACCCGGTATTTGTTTACAAAATCGGCGATATGTAAACCAATTTAAGCCAATAATAGACGAAACAGCGAAAAACAGTCTAATAAAATTCTGAAAATTTGACATACCCAAAAAAATATGGTATACCACTAACCGTTACAAATTGGTAACAAAAATTTACAAAGGGGTTAATAACTATCAGTAATTTTAAGACGAAAGTAATTTCGGCATTTTTAGCAACACTGTTTTGCTTTTCGGGCATCTCGGTAGTTTATGCCGAAGGAAACACAGACTCTTATGTTGACGCACCCTCAGGCTTTTCAGCCGAGGTGCAAAGCAAATTTGATATTATTTCTTCTATCAATGATGTAAACGGCAACACAAACGAATTTTCCGTTAACGTATCAGATGTTACAGCAACATCAGCCAACCTCAGCTGGAAGAGCGAGGATTTGGTTATGAGTTACAGAGTCTGTAAGTACAACGTAATAAAAAAGCAGTGGGAAGAATATCTCACAACACCAAACAGCGAGCTTAAGCTCACAGACCTTGACCCGTCAACGAGTTTTCGTTTTTGCATTATAAATGCGGTTTCAAACGAAATTCTCGGTACAGCCGAATTCACAACGGGAGTCAAAACTCCTGTTCTCTCGGTTAAAAACAGGGACGGCAACGCCGTAAAACTCGGCATCAAGAACGTGCAGAAGGGTGCAAAGGTAGAAATTTACAGAAAGACGAGCGGCAAAAAGTTCAAAAAAATCGCAACTCTTTCATCAGACAAAAAAACCTACACCGACAAAAAGCTCAAGGGTGCAACCGCTTATTACTACAAGGCAAAGGCAGTTGTTTCCAAAAAGCAAAGCGGCAAGGTAATCAAAAAGTCAAGTGCCTTTTCAGACACAAGAAAAGCAAAGACTCTTCTTTCGATGGGTCTTCCGTCAGTAAGCGGCAAAACCAAAACTTACGCTTACTACACGGCAGTTACGCTCAGAAGTTCGCCGCAGTACAAACTTCTGCGTTCTTCAAAATGTTACACCGACGAGGAAACGGGTATCAGAATGGTAGACGGCTGCTACTGTGTAGCACTCGGTTCTTACTACGGAACAAAAATCGGTACAAAGTACAGAGTAACTTTTTCAACAGGTACCAAGATTGACGTTATCCTCTGTGACCAGAAGGCAGACCGCCACACCGACAGCAGACATCAGTACGCTGTTAACAACAGCGACATTCTTGAGTTTTATGTAGAAGGCTCAAAGATGCCCCGTGCTATCAGAAACCGTGGTAACTACGGTATTCTTGAAAAGTTCAGCGGCAGCGTTGTTAAAATCGAAAAATATGTATAAAAAATAAGGCTCACAGAGCCTTATTTTTTATACCTTGTTGCCTCCCTTTAACAAGGGAGCCAAATCAGTTACTCTCCTTTGGTTCAAACAATATTATTCTGCAAACGGGTTGTTTACGCCGCCCGTTTCGTCCGCCATATCGTGCTCAAGGTCAACGCTTTCCTTTTCGTTAACCGAAACGTATTTGTCCTGATAGTAGTTTTCCTGCACGTTTTCAAACGTGCCGTCGGGGTGAATTGTAATCGGTGTGCAGCCACGCTGACGACCGAATTTTGTAATTGCACTGCCGTAAGCGAGGTAGTCAATCGAATAGCCGTATGTCAGCCTTACGCCCTTGTAGTCAAGCGACATATTGTTGAGATGGTCGTGACCGAAAAATGCACCCTGCGTACCGTTTTCTCTGAATGCGTCAATAAGCCCGTAGTTGTAGTTGCCCGCACAGATAATCTGTCCGCCCTCTGCAATAACGCCGTAAACGTACTTAACGTCGTCGGTGTCTTTGTTGCCTGCGTCGGTGTATTCTTTGAATGCGTCACGCATTTCCTGCGGAGGAATGTGGAAGAATGCAAGTGATTTTGGCTGTACGCCGCCGTTTTCTTCTGTGAGTTCCTTAACGGTGTTTTTGTACCACTCAATCTGATTTTTATGTACGCAGTCGTACTTCCACTTGATGCCGAAGTAGTCGCCGTCAACGTATGAGTGCGAGTCAAACACAAACAGACTCTGCACAATGCCGCCTGCGGTGTTTTTGACGTTGATTACATAGTTGCCAACGCCGTCAACGTCTTCGGGACCGCTCTGCAGCAGGCAATGAGGATAACTGTCTTTATCCTGATACATAGCGGCAATACTGTCACGGCTGAAATATGAGTAAATCTCTGTGTCGTGGTTGCCGAAACCGAGGCACCAGTACACGCCGAGTTTTTCCATAAGGTCTGCAAAGAGTTTTGCACTGCGTTTGTTGTTGAACGTGCCTGCCTGGTACGGCACGGGGTACGCAACGTCGCCCGTTACAATAACAAGGTCGGGCTTTTCGGCAGTAATCATTGCGGCAACAGCGTTGAGTGCCATATTGTCGTTGTCTGACGAGAGCATACCGCCGCCGATATGAACGTCGGTAATCTGCAGAACTTTAAAATCCTCATCGGTCACAAACGTGTATCTGCCCTTGTCGTCAAGCGTAGGTTCAAGCTGTTTTTCGTATTTAACCTCTGTTATGCTGTTTTCAATAAACGCCCTGTTTGACTTTATGCTGACTGTATTTACAATTGCAACAATCGCAGCAATAGCGGCTATAGCAATCACAATCCACATAAGCACCTTCAGAAAGACCATAAACTTCTGTTTAGGCGTTTTCTTAACCTTTTGTTTCTTTGCCATAACAACTCTCCTAATCGTTAATCAAAAATTTTGCCTCTTTAATTATGCACCTGACCGCCTCTACCGTTATAGCAGTTCCGCAGATAAACGCAAAGTATGCGTCAAATGCAAAATTGACTTTGGTAATCAGCACCATACTCATCAGCGTAAACAGCGTTATAAAGCAGTCAAGAAAACTGTCGAGAGCGAGTGCCTTAATTATAACCGAGGGCGATTTTTTGTTAAGATGTAAAAACAAAAACCCAAGCCCGAGTTTTACAAAAATTGTTGCCGTAATCAGTGCGGCGTACTTTGGTGTGTAAAGCACTGCGGCGGGATACATCAATCTGTCAAGACCTCTGTAAACAAAGAAAAATCCCGTCATCGCAATAATTATGCTTATCACAAACGCCGCAACGCTCTGCGTTCTAAGCGAACGTCTGCCGCCGAGTTTTACCGCAAGTACAAACCCTGCGAGTGCAATAAGGCACGAAAACGTGTCGCCCAGATTGTTCACGGCGTCGCAGTAAATTGTTAGCGAAAATGCCGCATTGCCGATATACAGCTTAATAATAAAGAGTAAAAAATTAACCGCTGTTCCGACAATTCCTGCGGTGTAATAATACTTTTTCATTATGCATTCCTTTTCTTTATTGATTTTATTATATCATTTAATATAGCTATTTGCAATTCATATTTTATATTGCCGTTGCACATAATAAAAACGGTGATTTTATGGATTTATTATACTTGTTGTTATTGATTGTTGTAATAGCATTACAGCTGGTAATAATTATGGGCGGCAAAAGGTTTGACTGTCCACGTGTGCTGATGCACGAGGGCGTGTTTAACACAAAAAATATAAGACGATGCAGGGTGACGGTGCAGGATATTATTGAGGCGGCAAGGCTAAAGGGATACTTCAACCTTGCTGATATTGACACTGCGGTTATGGAAAAAAACGGACAGATTAGTTTTTTGCCCACTGCACAGAAGCGACCTCTTTCGCCAAAGGATTTTAACTTTTCGCCCGTCAGCGAAGGCTTGAGTTATGTTGTTTATCAAAACTCAAAACTCGATTTAAAACGCCTTGAAAAACTCGGATTCACAGAGGAAAAACTGCGGGATTTTCTGCAATCACGGGGATATAGCGAAAGCGATATTTCGCTTATTATTATCAGCGAGTCGGGACGGGTGAGCGTTTTCAGTTCAAACTGAGTTGACAACTTTGATGTTTTAATATATAATAACTCCGTTCATATGATTCATATGAGTCATATGAACGAATTTTACATATGAGGTGCGTTATGATAGACGAAGAAATCTATGATATGGCGGAACTTTTTAAGATGTTTTCCGACCCCACGAGGATTAAAATACTGCTTTCGCTTTTTGAAAACGAACTTAATGTTACCGAGATTGTTGAAAAAATCGGAGCAACGCAGACGGCTGTGTCGCATCAGCTCAGGGCGTTAAAGCAAAACCACCTGGTAAAATGTCGCCGTGACGGTAAAAAAATGATTTATTCTCTTGCCGACGACCATGTTGAAACCATTATCAATATGGCAATCGAGCATATTGAGGAGTGATACATATGGCACACGAACACACTCACGAACATTCACACGACCACTCGCACAATCACGAAAATTTTGACGCAGTCAAAAAAGAAGAACTCACCAAAATAATTATATCGGCGGTGTTTTTCGCACTCGGCTTTGTGTTTGACGAGTTTACGTCACTGCCGTCGTTTGTGCATCTGGTATGTTTTGGTATTTCGTACATCACAGTCGGCTTCGGCGTGGTGCGTAACGCAATTGAGGATATACTGGGCGGCAACGTTTTTAACGAGTGTTTTATGATTAGTATTGCGTCGCTCGGTGCGTTTGTTATCAAAGAGTTTGACGAGGGCTGTGCGGTTATGCTGCTTTATGCAGTCGGCGAGTATATTCACGGTCTTGCACTGTCAAAAAGCAAAAAGCAAATCCGCTCCATTGAGGAAAACAGTCGGGGCAAACACGTTCACCAGACAGGCGAAAGCGAAAGTTTTATCGCCCGTTTCGCAAAGTATTACACGCCCATAATCTGTGCAATATCGGTTATTGTTATCGTTGTTCCACCGCTCTTTTTCGGCGGCGAGTGGAAAGACTGGGTTTACCGTGGACTTTCGGTGCTCGTTATCGGCTGCCCGTGTGCAATCGTAATATCGGTGCCGCTGTCGTTTTCCTGTGCGATTGACGCCTGCACAAGGCACGGCATTTACGTGTTCCACACCAACGCACTTGAAAAACTGCACCGCTCGGACAACGCAGAGGGAATTATAGTACCCGACGGCGACGAAAACGGTCTTGCATTCGCAAAAAAAGCCGCTAAAAAAGCGGTGATTATCGCACGTGAAAACGTATACATTGCACTTGCAGTTAAAGCGGCGGTGCTTGTGCTGGCAGTGTTTATGGAAAAAGAACTACCAATGTGGCTTGCCGCATTTTCAGACGTAGGTATTGCAGGACTTGCAATACTCAATTCACTTCGCTCACTGAGGATTAAATAATGCAAAAACTATTTTTAGATTACACGCCCGAAAACAGCATAATTCTTGACGGCGAGCAGGCACGCCATATTGCAAAGTCGCTCAGAATGAAGGTGGGCGATATGCTCACCGTTACCGACGGCAACGGCAACGACTACGGTTGCCTTATTGACGAAATAACAAAAGACACCGTAGTTCTGTCGGTCTGCTACAAGCAGGCAAGCAACAGCGAACCCGATTGCAAAGTCACAATTTATCAGGGCGTGCCGAAGGGCAGCAAGCTCGAAGATATTATTCAGAAATGCACCGAACTCGGCGTATGCAGGATTGTGCCTACTCTCACAAAGAGGTGCGTAAGCCGCCCCGACGAAAAGGGGGCAAGTCGTAAAGGCGAGCGTTATCAGAAAATCGCACTCGAGGCTGCACAGCAGAGCGGCAGAGGAATCGTGCCGCAAATTGCCCCGCAGACAACTCTCAGGCAGGCGATTGAAAACGACGGCAGCGAACTGAAAATTCTGTTTTACGAAGGCGGAGGCGAAAAAATAACATCGCTTGTAAAAAGCGATGTAAAAAGCGTATCGGTATACATAGGTCCCGAGGGCGGCTTTGACGAAAGCGAAGTTGAACTTCTCACGCAAAGCGGTGCAGTGTGTGCAACTCTCGGCAAGCGTATACTCCGCACGCAGACGGCACCCGTCGCAGCACTTACGGCAATAATGCTGCTTACAAATAATTTAGAGTAATAATAATCGGCACTGCTCACGCCGTGAGACCCTTGACCCTTGACCCTTGAGTCTTTGGTCTTGAGTCTTGAGTCTTGAGTCTTGAACCTTGAGTCTTGAGTCTTGAGCCTTGAGTCTATAAATTATTTCTTGCCCAGTGGAACAGGTACTGCTGGGCGATTCCTTCAATCCCGTCAAAGCACTCGGGCAAACCGTCGGGGTAGTATTCCATAACCCTTTTCATCCACACGTCAACGGGAAACGCACTGTAAAACTGAAAGCCAAACAGCAACGCACAGTTTGCCACCTTGATGCCCACACCGTAAATATTAAGCAACTCTTTACGAGCCTCCTCAAGCGGAAGGCTCTTAATTTTTTGCAGATTAACGGTGCCGTCGGCAACGTCCCTTGCAAGTTTTACCAGATATTTAGACCGGTACCCGCAGCCGAGTGCGGCAAAATCGTCCTCACTCAGTTTGCTCAGCCGCTCGGCACTCGGAAAACTGTACCAGCCGTCGCTCACCTCGTCGCCGTACTCACGGCACAACCTTGATATAATCAGCTTTATCCTTTTTATGTTGTTCTGCTGGCTTATTACAAACGAGCAAAGAGCCTCCCACGGCTCCTGATTGAGTATGCGTATGCCGTAGTACTCGTCAATAGTAGACTTCAGCAGGTCGTCCTGCCTGAGCGTGTCGCAGATTTTTTTATAATCTTTGTTCAAATCGAAATAATTTACAAAAAAACTGTCAAATATATCCTTGTCGGTATTTTTGAAAATAAGGTCGCCGTCCTCATTTTTTGATATGTTAAGAAAGTGACCGCCTGCAACACCGCTGAAAGAACCGTCGTTCTGCTTTTCCCACCTGAACGCCTGCCCGCAGTCGAGAGTAAGGCCGAGGTCAAAACATTCAACACCGCTTACAAGTATATCGCCGTTTGCAAATTTAACTTCCATTTTTTGCTCCTCTTAACGCATTTGTCTTACACTGAGTATAACATTTTTTTGTCAAGAGTAAAAGTTAAAAATAGCATTTTAAACAAAAAATTTTGTAAATTACAAACTGTTGAAAACTATGTGTAAAATGTTGAAAACTACGCATAATTTGTGAACAAATGGGTTTTAAACAGCCCAAAAAGGCGTAAATATAGCCTTTTTTGGCTATGTTTTGAACATTTTGAACCGAGTTTTCTACATCGTATTCAAAGTTGTGTTTATTACAAATGGTTATCAACTTTGTTTGTCAAGTTAAAATTTATGCTCATTTTTCACAAAAATCGACAAGGCAAATTCTGAATAAAATTATTACCTTCGCAAACACTATTTGTATAATTTGAAAGGAAACAAAATTATGATTAAAGGAATCAACAGACAAATTCTTGAAGTAACAAATCCCGAGTCGCCGTATTTCGACAAAATTCTGTTTTTTGTCAGCAGCGACGGAGCCGCCGCTAACGAGGAAAAACTCCACAGCGAAGCACAGAGCATTGCCCGTCAGCTCAAAAAGCCGCCGAGGAGCAAACGCTCAAAAAAAGAAAAGTTTTTAAACGCACTGTTCATTGTATGCGGTATCGGGGCGGGGATAGGTCTGTCGGTTCTGCTCGGTGCAATATTGTAAAGGGGTGGCAATATGACTGATATAAAAAGAAAAACCATTGATACCCTTATAGCCCTTCTTATTATAATAGGTATGGTCGGAGCTTCGGCTGTGGTGTACCGCACCTGCTTTTATGAGGAAAGCACGTATGCCCTGTCACGCTACGGTTCAACGGGCAGCGAGGTGCGTAGCATACAAACCAAACTGAAAAGCCTCGGTTACTACAAAGGTTCGGTTGACGGTATATACGGCACGCAGACAAAAAATGCGGTTCTGTCGTTTCAGCGAAACTGCGGCATCACGGCGGACGGAATTGCAGGACCGCAGACGCTTTTGTACCTCGGGCTCGGCGGCTCAGGTTCGTCGTCAGGCTCGGGTAAATATACGGCTCAGGAGATAACGCTGCTTGCCAAAGTTATTTCTGCCGAGGCACGTGGCGAAAGTTATGAGGGGCAGGTTGCAGTCGGGGCGGTAATTCTTAACAGAGTAGCCCACCCGAGTTTCCCCGACTCAATAAGCGGCGTGGTGTATCAGAACGGTGCGTTCTCCTGCGTAAACGATTCAAACTGGTATCAGCCCGTTGCGGAGTCGGCAAAGCGTGCCGCACAGGACGCCATTAACGGCTGGGACCCGTCGGGCGGTGCGATTTACTACTACAACCCCGCCAAGACAAGCAATGCATGGATTCGTACCCGCACGGTGATAAAAGTAATCGGCAATCACTATTTCTGTAAATAAAAACGGGCAGTTCAACGAACTGCCCATTAAACTTATTTTGTGAAGAATGTGTAGAATGCTTTGTAAGCGTAGTACACGTCGGTTTTTGCAACGATTTCGTACGGTGCGTGCATTGAAAGTACGGGTACGCCAACGTCGATTGTGTCAACGTCAAGGTTTGCAACATACATAGCAACTGTTCCGCCGCCGCCTGCGTCAACCTTACCGAGTTCGCCGCTCTGCCACAGAACGCCGTTTTCTTCAAGCAGGGTCTTAACCCAGCTTACAAATTCAGCAGATGCGTCGGACGTGCCGCTCTTACCTCTGGCACCCGTGAACTTTGTTACGCAAACGCCGTTGTTTACAAAGCTTGCATTGTTCTTTTCAAACGGACCTGACCATGTGGGGTCATACGCAGCGTTAACGTCTGCAGAAAGGCATTTTGAGTTGCGAAGAACATCTCTGCCCTCAAAGCCCTCAAGTCTTGCAAGGTCTTCGATAAAGTATTTGAGATAAGAAGAGTGCAGACCTGTGTTACCGTCTGAGCCGATTTCCTCTTTATCAGTAAGCACTGTGATTGCTGTGTACTCGGGAGCCTCGTCGATGTCGAGTATAGCCTGAAGAGCGGGGTAAGAACAAACCCTGTCGTCGTGACCGTAACCGCCGATGAGCGAACGGTCAAAGCCAATGTCGTCAACTGTGAACGCAGGCACGAGTTCGAGTTCTGCCGAGAGGAAGTCACGCTCAACAATGCCGTACTTTTCGTAAAGGATTGAAAGCAGGTTGAGTTTGATTCGCTCGCTCTCTTCGTCGTCCTTGAACGGACGTGAGCCGATTACTACGTTGAGTTCTTCACCCTGAACAATCTCGTTTGCCTTACGCTGCATCTGCTCTGCACCGAGGTGAGGAAGAATATCTGTAATGCAGAACTTAGGCTCGCCGGCAGCCTCGCCGATTTTTACGTCAACAAAAGTGCCGTCGTTCTTACAGATTCTGCCGTGAAGCGAAAGCGGAATTGCCGTCCACTGATATTTTTTGATACCGCCGTAGTAGTGAGTTTTAAAAAGACCGAGTCCGTCCTGCTCGTAAACAGGGCACTGCTTAAGGTCGATTCGTGGTGAGTCAATATGTGCGGCAGAAATTCTTACGCCGTCCTTAATACTTCTTTTACCCTTAACGCAAAGTATGATTGACTTGCCTCTGTTTGCATAGAATACTTTGTCGCCAGCCTCAAGCGGATTGCCAAACTCGTCAAACTTAACAAAGCCGTTCTTTCTGGCAAGGTCTTCAACCCAAGCTGCAACCTCTCGTTCTGTTTTGCACTCGCCGAGGAATTCTTTGTAGCCTTCGCAGAACTCGTCGCAAATTGCAAGTTCTTCGTCGGACATAAAGTCGATTGCGTTCTCCTTTTTGTTGAATAACAGCTCTTTAAGCTGCTTTGTTTTTTCACTCATAATAGTACCTCCATTATAATATTTTATCCAAAATATTATTTATTTGCTCTTTAATATCTCTGCCGTCGTTGACGATTACAAAGTCGCTGTGAGAAGCGTAGTATGCCTCGTCAAACTGGGCGTTAATACGCTGCAGAGCCTGCTCTTTTGTAATGCCGTCACGCTCTGTAATGCGTGCAATACGTGTTTTTTCAGGGGCAGTAACAGTAATAATTTTGTAGCACTTTCCCTCAAGTTTTGCCTCAAAAAGCTGGGGTGCGTCAAGCACGCAAAGTCCGTCTGCCGCAGCCACGCACTCCTTAACAATCGCAGGGTGCATAATGCTGTTGAGCAGTTTTGTGTGTTCCTTATCGCAAAAAGCACGTTCGGCAAGCAACTTTCTGTCAAGTTCACCGTCATTTATTATATCACTGCCAAAATTTTCTGCAAGTGTTTTAAGCAGGGGCGAGCCTTTTTTTACAACCTTGCGTGCGATTTTGTCGCTGTCAATCACCGAAAAGCCGTAATCTTTCAGAACTTCGCAAACAAAACCTTTGCCCGCACCCGTCTGACCCGTAAGCCCGATAGTGAACGGCTTTCTGAGGTCGATTACAGTAAACGCAG
>SVQF01000009.1 GCA_015065445.1 Oscillospiraceae bacterium
CGGACACTCAGGAGGGCAAAAAAGTATCGCCCGACACACTTGCACTGATAGAAGCGTCGCTCGACAAGGCAAAGCCCGATATGGTTGTTTACAGCGGCGACCAGATATGGGGCAAACGCAATTTCAAAGGCAACAAAACAGAAATTGAAAGGGTTCTGCGTGAACTTACCGAGCCTGTCAGCAGCAGAGGAATCCCGTTTGCCGTGTGCTTTGGCAATCATGACAGACAGACGGGTCTTTCAAACGCCGAGCAGTTTGAGATTTACAAGACTTTTGAATGTTTTATCGGCGAAACAGAACCTGACATTGACGGTGTTGGCAACCACTGTTTTGAGATTTGCGACGGCGACGAGGTAAAGTATCTGCTCTATACAATCGACAGCCACTCAAACCTTAAAATCGGCTACGACAACGTTCACGAAAACCAGCTCGAGTGGTACAGAAAAACACGTGATACATACGAAGACAAAACAGGCAGCCCTATTGCGTCTGTTGTAATTCAGCACATTCCCGTGTGCGAGGTGTTCGAACTTCTCACTCAGGTTAAACGTACCAAGCGTGGCAGTGTAAGAGGTTTCAGAACTCACGACGGCGAGTATTTTGTACTCAACCGTAACAGAGTAAATGCCGACGGCTTTATGCGTGAAAGCCCTGCCGACCCTCAGGAAAACAGCGGCGAGTTTGCTGCTTTTAAAGAAAAAGGCGAGGTAAGGGGAGTATACTTCGGTCACGACCACAATAACTCATTTCACGGCGTGGTTGACGGCATTGACGTCGGCTACACGCAGGGCTGCGGCTTTAACGTGTACGGACCGGGAAAGGACAGGGGTACCCGTGTTATCGACCTGTTCACCGACGGACATCTCGAGACCTTCGATTTAAGGTACAAAAACATTGTAGGCAATCGGGTTAAAAACAAATTTATGTATGCGGTTATGCAGCTTTGTCCAACAAATATGTTTGACGCTGTGTCTCGCCTTGCAAAGTTTTTCGGTGCAATTGCCGCAGGTTTTGTTATCGCACTTATTATTATGATGTTTACGGCGTAAACAACTATATATTGACAAATACTGCGTTTAATGGTACAATATATTTACTAATATACTTCGCAAGAAGAATACATTTTGGAGGATTATCTATGGATAACAGACAGCAACCTCAAAACGGATATGTTGATATTCTGCAGCATATTCTGTTACTCATCTTCACATTCGGCATTTACCAGTATTACTGGATTTACAAAACAACTAAGCTACTTAATTTTTATTCGCAAGAACAGCGTAACGAAGTTACAGAGCTTCTTCTTTGCATCTTTGTTCCGTTCTATTTTATCTATTGGTATTACAAAACCGCAGATATTATTGAAAAGGTAGACTATCAGAATCCTAACAAGGACTTCAAGACTCTTTGCATTATCTTTGCAATCTTTATTCCGATTGTATCTGCAATCTTCGTACAGGACAGACTCAACAAAATGTTCGGTGCTCCTGTTTATACACAGCAGCCTGCTAATCCTTATTATCAGCAGAACGCTCAGTTCACACAGCCGCAGGGTCAGCAGTTTGCTCAGCAGCCACCTGTTCAGCCACAGGCACAGGCTCAACCTACATACGCTGCACCTCAGCAGCAGTATGCACCACAGCAGCCGCAGGAACAGCCTCAGCCACAGCAGCCGCCTGTTCAGCAGCCACCACAGCAGTAAAACAATAAGGCAGTCAATGACTGCCTTTTATTATTGAATGTTTTGTTGTATTATATTAAATTTATACTTAGAATGTTAAATCAATCATAAAGCGTTTGTATTGCACAAAGTATACTGAAAATTTACTTTTCATAATAATTATTTTTGAGGTTAACAATGAAAAAAACATTGAAAAAAATTGGCATATTATTTGCGATACATATTCTTGGCTGGGGCCTCTCATATCTTGGCAGTTTATTCCTCAGTAACAATTCGGAATCTGCAATCGGCAGCTTCATTGTGTCAGTTAGCAGCTTAATGATTGTAATCACTTTTATTTGGGTAATCGTTGTTATAGTTAAAGCAATTATAAATAAATCCTTTAAAAAAACCGATTCTCAACACCTGCAACCGCAGGAAATTACATATTATGAAGTGCCGTCTGCTTCCAAAGTCAGAAGCTATACCTATAATACGGTGGAAACTGCAGACGAGCTGAACTGGCCGTTATTAATTTTTTTAACACTAATAATTCCGCCTTTTGGCATTTATTATACAATAAAGAAAATATTAATCGAAAATGCGTCTTTTTATAAAAACGGAACCAAGCTGTCTGTAATTGGAGGAGTATTGACGGTTTTAGCATTGCTGATTTTTGCACTTCCGGTTGTGATTATTGTGACGGATGGGTACGTGAGCCAGGCAGCTTCAACAGAACTGATTCTTTCATTTCTGAATCTTTCATTTGCACTTGTTACACTCATAACGGGATTGTACATAAGGCATTTAGGTTTTGTTTACGACAGAATACTTTATATGATTACCGTTGAACGAATAACTAAAATTGATGAGCTTTCGAAGTCTTTAAAGCTTAAAAAGGTTAAACTTATAGAAAAGGTACTGTATCTTATTAATAACGGAATATTAAATAATGCATATTATTATCCCTATGATAATGAGATAATCGTTGCAGGAATTTCAAAAAAGGTTGCCAGGCGGTGCAAATCCTGTGCGGCAACAACCGTTTTTTATTCAAATGATAAGGATTGCAGGTGCGTTTACTGTGGGGCAGAACTATGATTTACAGAAAGAAAAGAACCTATTTTGATAAGGATAGCATCCTTCACGGTATGTGGACGGCAGCGGCGGTTTTGTGTGCCGTGTTTAGTCCGCTCGGAATTTTGATTGCCGCTCTGCTGTTTATTTATCAATACCGTCACTATGAAGGACTTGATAATAAAATTCTGTTTTGCGGAATTGCGGATATAGTGTTCTGTTCATCCCTTGGAATGATGATTGCAATATTTAGTCTTTCAAGCGGTGATATGAAAGTTGCTCTTATTATGGCTATGTATTATGCACAGGGAATTCCTTGCGGAATTATGATAATTGCGTTTCATTTTATTATAAGACGAAGAAAAAACTTGTGCGAAAGCTGCCTTATGCTGATAAATAAAGAGCATATAGTTTCAATAGAAAAAATATCGTCTGTTTTGGGAGTCGATTATAAAAAAACCGAAAAAATAGTTGGGTCGCTTATTAAAACCAAAAGACTTGAAAATGCAACAATAGATAAAAAAGCCAAAGAGCTTGTTTTTGAAAAATCCATCTGGGCAAAGCAGCACGTTGTTTGTGAAAACTGCGGTGCAGAGCTTGTTGTTGACTTTGGGCAGACACTCGTTTGTGAGTTCTGCGGCAGTTGTTTAAAGGTAAGAAGAATTGACAATACGCCAAACAAACCGAATTAAGAATATCAGGCGTTACAGTCTTTTAATAGTGGGTCAAGTCCCGACTCCGACAAAATCAAAAAACAGGGTATCCATTTGGATACCCTGTTTTTTGGTCGGAGTGACGGGACTTGAACCCACGACCCCTTGACCCCCAGTCAAGTGCGCTACCAGCTGCGCTACACCCCGATTGCTAATACTATACCACATTCTTTATAGGATTTCCACAACTTTTTTAAAATTTTTCACATTATTTTTAAATTTTTTAATATTGTATATTTATATTATATATGCTAAAATATGTGTATAAAAAATGGTATGGGAGGTAATTGGTATGTTTTCTGATTACTACGATTCAATCGGCAAGGTTGCCGAGACCGACAAAGAAGTTGCGGACGCAATGGCTCTCGAGCTTAAAAGACAGCGTGAGAACATTGAACTTATCGCTTCTGAAAACCTTGTTACACCGCAGGTAATGGCTGCTATGGGCTCAGTGCTTACAAACAAGTATGCCGAGGGTCTTCCTTCAAAAAGATACTACGGTGGCTGCCAGTATGTAGATATCGTTGAAGAAATCGCTATCAAAAGAGCCTGTGAAGTTTTCGGTTGCCAGTACGCAAACGTTCAGCCGCACTCAGGTGCTCAGGCTAACACTGCTGTTTACTTTGCACTTCTTCAGCCGGGCGACACCGTAATGGGCATGAGCCTCGACAACGGCGGTCACCTTACGCACGGCTCGCCTGTAAACATCAGCGGCAAGTATTTTAACTTCGTTCCTTACGGCGTTGATGAAAACGGCTATATTGATTACACTGCGTTCAACAAGGCAGTTATCAAGAACAAGCCAAAGCTCGTAGTAGCAGGTGCCTCTGCATATCCTCGTGAGATTGACTTCAAAACAATGGCAGACATCGCTCATGCTAACGGTGCAATGTTTATGGTCGATATGGCTCACATTGCAGGTCTTGTTGCAGCAGGACTTCACCAGTCGCCGTTCCCCTGGGCAGACGTAGTTACAACCACAACGCACAAAACTCTTCGTGGTCCCCGTGGCGGACTTATTCTTTGCAACAATCCATACCTTGCAAAAAAACTTAATTCCGCTGTGTTCCCGGGTACGCAGGGCGGTCCTCTTATGCACGTAATCGCAGGCAAGGCTGTGTGCTTTGGCGAGGCTCTTAAGCCTGAGTTCAAAGAGTACCAGCAGCGTGTTATCAACAACGCTCAGGCTCTTGCAAACGGACTTACAAAACGTGGACTCAATCTTGTTTCGGGCGGAACGGACAACCATCTCTGTCTTCTGGACCTCAGAGGAACAGGCGTTACAGGCAAGGAACTCGAAAACAGACTTGACGACGTTCATATCACACTTAACAAAAACACTGTGCCTAACGAACCTCTTTCACCGTTTGTTACAAGCGGCGTTCGTATCGGTACACCTGCAGCAACTACAAGAGGACTTAACACAGACGATTTTGACAAAATCGCAGAGTTTATCTATCTCGCTGTTACTGATTTTGAAAACAAAAAAGATTATATCAAAAACGGCGTAGCAGAGATTTGTGCAAAGTATCCTCTTTATGAGTAATAAAAATGAAAGTATTTCTGATTACACTGCTTAAAATCGGGCTTAAAATACTGTACGCCCCGATGAAGCTGTTTAAAACAAAAAACAGAATTGTCTATCTTTCCCGTCAGAGCAACGACAAAAGCATTGATATGAAAATGCTTGAGGCTGCTGTAAAAGAGGAATGCCCCGACACACAGCAGGTGTTCAGGCTTAAAATGATAGACAGCGGATTTGCCGCAAAAGTCAGCTACTGCTTTGCCGTTATCGGCGATATGTACTACCTTGCAACCTCCAGAGTTGCAATTGTGGATACATATTCAATAACCGTTTCGTGCCTTAATCATAAGAGCGACCTCAGGGTTATTCAGATGTGGCACGCACTCGGTGCGATAAAAAAGTTCGGTCTTCAGGCAGTCGGCACCAAAGAGGGCAGGGACGCTGCGGTAAGCAAGGCGATGTGTATGCACCGCAATTATGATTACGTGCTTGCACCGAGCAGTGAAACCGCAAAGTTTTATATGGAGGCTTTCGGTGTGGACAGCGACAAAATCAAACTTTGTCCGCTTCCACGTGTTGACTTCATAACCGACGGCGAAACCCGTGCAAGCGACTTCTATTACAGCAATCCCGCCGCAGGGCAAAAAAAAGTTGTGCTTTATCTTCCTACATTCAGAGAACGTGAAGCGTACATTATAAATATGCTCAAAACCGAGTTTGACGAAAAGGACGGTTATCAGCTTATTATTTCTCCTCATCCGCTGTCATCAACAGAGGTTGAAGACAAGTATAAGCCGCACGGCGATTTCAATTCAGAGGAACTTATAAAACTCGCAGACATTGTAATCACCGACTATTCAGCCGTTGCCTTTGAGGCGGCACTGCTTATGAAACCGCTATATTTCTTCACCCCCGACTATAACGAATATATGACGGAACGTGGAATAAATATTGACCTTAAGGCAGAAATGCCAAACGCAGTATTTGAAGACGCAGCAGCACTTGTTACCGCTCTTGACAGCGGCGATTACGATATGAACTCGCTGTTTAGTTTTAAAGAAAAATATACAACCAATTCTAAAAATAACACGCAGACACTTGCAAAGTTTATTTCTATGCTTATTAACAGCAAAGCTTAAAGGAGTATCATTATGAAAAGAGTATTAACTTACGGAACATTTGATTTGCTTCACTACGGTCATATCAATATTTTAAGAAGGGCAAAGCAGCTCGGAGATTACCTCGTTGTTGCACTTTCAACCGACGAGTTCAATGCTTCAAAAGGTAAGGTTGCTTACCATAATTACGAAACCCGCAAAAAGATGCTTGAGGCTATCAGGTACGTTGACCTTGTAATCCCCGAGAATTGTTGGGAACAGAAAATAGACGATGTCAAGAACTACCATATCGACACCGTTGTTATGGGCGGCGACTGGAAAGGTTCGGACAAATTCGATTACCTCAAGGATTACTGCAACCTTGTATTCCTTGACAGAACACCCGGCGTTTCTACTTCACAGATTAAAAATGACCTTGGCTTAAAAGAGGCAGAACACGGCAAAAATCAGCTTCCCGAAACCGATAAAGAAGGCAAATAGGATGTACAGATTATCGGATAAATTTTCGGGGATGAAACCGTCAGCCACAAGGGAAATCCTTAAGGTAACAAGCCAACCGGGGATGATAGCGTTTGCAGGCGGTTCACCTGCAGTGCAGGCGTTTCCGACTGACGCAGTGGCTGAACTTTCAAACAAAATCCTTACCGAAAATCCTGTTTCGGCACTTGTTTACGGCGTTTCTGAGGGCTATCAGCCTCTCAGAGACACACTTCGCAACTGGCTTGCCGAAAAGGAAAACGTTGTGACTGACAGTGACGAGGTTATGATTACCTCCGGCGGCACGCAGGTTATGGATTTATGCACAAGAATTCTGTGTAACGAGGGTGATACAGTTATTTGCGAGGAACCGTCGTTTGTCGGCTCGCTCAACTGTTTCAGGTCGCACGGCTTAAAGCTTGTCGGCGTACCGATTGACAACGACGGTATGAATATCGACGCACTCAGAAATGCTGTTGCACAAAACCCGCAGGCAAAATTTATCTATACAATTCCTAATTTTCAAAATCCGGGCGGTACCACGCTATCACTCGAAAAGCGAAAAGCGATGTACGAAATTGCAAGGCATAATGGCCTCGTGATTATCGAGGATAACCCATATGGCAAACTGCGTGTAGCGGGGGAAGATGTTCCGGCAATCAAGAGTTTTGATACAGAGGGCATAGTCGTTTATGCAGGCTCTTTTTCAAAGATTCTTGCACCGGGCATTCGTGTTGCTTACGCAGTTGTGCCGGGGGATATGGCACCTGCATTCACAATTGCAAAACAGGTCAGCGACGTTCATACGGGCGTCCTTAATCAGATGATTGTATCACGTTGGTTTGATGAATACGACGTTGATGCACATATCGAGAGTATTAAGGAGATTTATCGCCAAAAGCTGAATCTTATGTGCGACTGCCTTGATAAATACTGCGGCGGATTTATAACTTACGTTCGACCGCAGGGCGGTTTGTTCATATGGGCAAAACTGCCTGACAGCGTAGATATGATGCAGTATGTAAAAAGACTGCTTGACTTCAAAGTTGCCGTTGTGCCGGGCAATTCATTTATGACAGACGACACTAAAGAATGCCATTATATCCGCCTTAATTTTTCAACACCAAGTGATGAAAACATTACAAAAGGTATTAGAATTATGGGCGAAGTGGCAAAAGAATTTATATAATTATACTAACTGTACTACAAAGGATTATCTCAGATGGAAACTACACCTCAGCGAAAAAAACGCAGCTTATCTTTAATTCAGCCAACCTCAATCCCAACTCTTGGCAACTATCTTGGTGCTATGCGTGGATGGCCGAGTTTTCAGGATGAGTACGACACAATATTCGGAATTGCGGATTTACACTCAATCACTGTCCGTCAGGAACCTGCAAAGCTCCGTCAGCAAACAACACAGCTTTACGCAATGCTTATGGCAGTCGGACTTGACCCCGAAAAGAGTATTCTTTTTATTCAGTCACACGTGCCGCAGCACTCTCAGCTTGCATGGTTGCTCAATTGCTACACGCAGTTTGGCGAACTGTCAAGAATGACTCAGTTCAAAGACAAGTCTGCACAGCACAGCGACAACGTAAATGCAGGACTTTTCACATATCCTTGCCTTATGGCAGCCGATATCCTTCTTTACCAGGCAGACGTTGTGCCTGTAGGAGCAGACCAGAAACAGCACCTCGAAATCACCCGTGATATTGCAGAGCGTTTTAACGGCGTTTACGGAAATGTGTTCACAGTTCCCGATGCGTATATCCCAAAGGCAGGTGCAAGGGTTATGTCGCTGCAAAACCCAACGTCCAAGATGAGCAAGTCAGACCCCAATCCAAAGGGTACGGTTTATCTCACTGATGAGCCAAGCGTGATTATGAAGAAGTTTAAGTCCGCTGTTACAGACAGCGAAATGTCCGTTCACTATGGCGAGGGCAAAGACGGGATTAATAACCTTATGACAATCTTCTCTGCCGTAACGGGCGACAGTATCGAAACTATTGAACACGACTTCGCAGGCAAGGGCTACGGCGACTTCAAAAAGGCAGTCGGCGAGGCTGTTGTTGCAGAACTTGAGCCTGTTCAGAAGAAGTATAACGAACTTCTTTCGGACAAAAAGTATCTTCAGGAATGTTGGCAGGGCGGTGCAGATATAGCGTCACGCCTTGCGTCAAGAACTCTCAGCAAAGCGATGAAAAAAATCGGCTTCCTTCAGAAATAATAAATTAAAAGAATTAACCGCACTGTTTTTGCAGTGCGGTTTTTGTCACTTTTTGGAGTATTTTGCATAGGATGTTATGAAAACTTTTGAAAGGGTGATTAAATGGAAAACGACAATCAGAATAACAATTCATCGCAGTATCTCGGCATTTCAAAGCTGCCTGAAGACACTGTAACAGCCATGGCGTATGTGCCTTTTCAGACAGACACATCGCAGTTTACACCTGATGACGCACTGACTAAAGGTACACTTTTTAAAAACCTTGAAAAACCGTTTTTGGAGGGTAAATGCAAATGAACAACAGACGAAAAGCTTTGTTAAAACTCTCTGCCGTGCAGTTTGCTGCGTGGGAGCTTCATATGTATCTCGACACCCATCCGCTCGACAAAGCAGCCGCACTTCGCTACCGTGAACTCGAAAATCAGTATCAGCAACTACTCACCGATTTTGAGCAGAAATACGGACCGATTATTATGCCTGCAACAGGCAATGCGTGGCTTGACGACCCGTGGCCGTGGGAAAACGACAAGGAGGCAAACAAATAATGTTTCAGTACGAAAAGAAACTTCAGTATCCCGTAAACATCAAAAATCCAAATCCAATTTACGCTAAAATAATTATCTCTCAGTTTGGCGGTCCGGACGGTGAACTCGCCGCATCGCTCAGATATCTTTCGCAGCGGTATGCTATGCCGTATGCCGAACTTAAAGGACTTCTTACCGATATAGGCAACGAAGAACTCAATCATCTTGAAATGGTTGGTGCGATTGTGTATCAGCTCACACGCAATCTCTCGGACAAAGAGATTAAGGAGTCGGGATTCTACGACTACTTTGTTGACCACACAACGGGAGTATATCCCGTAAGTTCGTCGGGCGTTCCGTTTGATGCCTCATATATCGCAAGCAAGGGCGACGTAATTGCCGACTTGCACGAAGATTTGGCGGCTGAGCAGAAGGCACGCACAACCTACGACAATATCCTTCGCCTTGTTGACGACCCCGATATCAAAGAGCCAATCCGTTTTCTCCGTCAGCGTGAAATTGTACACTATCAGCGTTTTGGCGAAGGTTTACGCCTTGCAACAGATAAACTCGACAGCAAAAACTTTTACGCCTTCAATCCGTCCTTCGACATTAAATGTAATAAGTAACAAACAAGGCTACCTTATACCTCAAGGTAGCCTTTTAAACTGTCTTAAATAGTTATACCATACCTGACTTATCTGCTTTTGTAAAGCACAAGTTCGGGATTTTTGCCCTCAGCCCCGTAAGTGCAAATCAGAATAAAATCCATACTCGCAACCACTCCAAAACAACGCTCACCGCCGAATTCACATTCAAGTTGTGTGCCGAGATAGGTTGTGCCGTCGTCAAGAAATTTTGTTTTTATACCGCTCGGGAGCGGATATTCAAGGTTTACAAAACTCCCGACGAGTGCGTTAAGGCTTTCAACCTTCGGCATACCTTCTATTTGAAGTGCATTGATTTCCTTAATCAACTGCTGTTTGAACTGTTCAAATTCGCCGTTGTCACTCAGTTCTTCGTAGCGTTTCCAGTAGTCGAGGGTTGGCAGAAGCTGCTTCATATACGCACGTGCCTGCTCCTCTGAAAACTCCTCGCTTACCATATGCTTTACGCAGACGTCAATCAGCGTATTCATATCGCTATAAGTGAATTTTCCGTCGGCATAGCACCACTTACAGTAGTTTTCGTTCGGTGTGCCGTCGGCGTTTCTTGCGATAATTTCAGCGTCCAACGGCATTCCGCAACACTGACAGATTCGCATTGTATTTTTATTACTCATATTAAACACTCCTTTTTATTTAACACTGTTGATAACAATTCTTGAACTGCGGCAATCACGGCTACTGCAAAAACAGGTATGACATAATATTTCAATTCAACAAAACGCACTGCAAACGGAAGAGCAAACAGCAATATTCCCGTTACCTTGTTCATAACAGTATGCGTGACAACAAACCTTTTGAACATTACATATCCGGAAACAATACTAATTGCCTTAATAATTGCAACAATTATTATTAATATATACATCCACACTTTGAAAGCCAAAATGGGAATCAGTTTTACAAGGCAAACTGCAAAAAACATAAAGTCAGCTGCAGTGTCAAACCTTGCACCGAATTCACTTTCAGTCTTAGTTTTTCTTGCTGCTATTCCGTCAAATATATCTGATAATCCTGCGGCAATGTATAGAACGTAAAACTCAACTGAAAGCGGAGAACAAAACAACAACAATATGGTGAATACTATTCTTAAAACAGTTATCACATTTGCTATATTTCTTTTCATATTTTTCCTGATGATTTATCAAGATATTTTAACAGGAGTTCCGACTTCAATCAGATTTCCGTCAGGGTCATAAAACCGGACAACCTTCTGACCCCAGTTGTGCGTCATCAGTCGATTGACATATTCGATTTCGGGGTAGAGTTTTTCAAGCTTATTAACGAATTGTTCTATGTCTGATTCCTCAAAGTACAATTCGGAATGATTATTGTTTGGAATTGTCTTTGCTCCTATGAAGGCTTCCCAATAACCTGATTCCTGTAAATACAAATTATCAGTAAGTTCCATATTTCCTTCATTATCTTTAATCAGCTGAAGCCCAAAAACATCGCTATAAAAATTCAGTGCTTTTTTGCAATCTTTAACAACTATCAAAGTACCTTTGTATTTCATACTCTCCTCCACAACTCCCGATTTGTTGGTTTTGTTATATCTCACCGCATACAAACAGCACAGCCAGAAAAGTTCTTCAAAAAATACCGTCAGCGTTGTTTCGTCAAACGCTGCTGTTGACGATTTTGGCATATTCATTTTCGGGAATCATCGGCGAGCAGATTTCTGCAATCAGCGTTGGTTCGATTACACCCGTTTCGGCATACTGTCTGCCCGCCTTTTTCACAAGTGCCAGCCTCGGTTCTGTTACTATCGCAGCCTCGGGTGCGTTGAACATCGGGCTTTCAGGAACGGTGATAATTGTATGATTGTTAGGAAAACAGTTTTTAAATTGTGCCACTGCAGGCTCAAAGTTATGCTGACTGTTCGGAAAGCCGCATCCGCAGACCATAACATATTTCAGATGCGAGTAATCTGCCTGACCGACATGCTCATATCTGTCGCCAACCTTCTGCATTGCCATACTTGAGAGAGGCAGCGTGCGGTCAAGCAGTGCCTTTAGCGGTGCAGGCATACCGTAGCAGTAAAGCGGAAAGCTGAAAATCAGCAAATCGCTTTCGAGTATTTCTTCAAGAATTGTACGCATATCGTCATCGTGAATACAGCTGCCGCCGTTTCTCATACATGAAAAACAGCCCGTGCAGTATTCAATGTGCCTGTCAATGACATCGACAATATGTACTTCATTATCATTTGTTTCATCCATCCCGGCAAGAAAGGCACGGGTGATGTGCATCGTATCGCTTTTATCCCTTTTAGGACTGCCGTTAAGCACCAAAATTTTCAAAGTAATCTCCTCTGTTATTTATTGATAAACCGCTTCATTTCTTTTTCCAGCTGGTCAAAGACCCTTGCAATAAGATAGCCGTCTGCAATTGCGTGATTCATTCTGACGGTGACAGGCATCATCAGCCTGCCGTTTTCTTCTCTGTATTTACCCCAGTGAACAACGGGCGGAAAATACAGATAGCCGTCAGGCAGCTCCATATGCAGCGAGTCATACGACACCCAAGGAAGGTAGGATGCGTCAAACCAGTTCGGGTGACTTTCATCATAAACAGCCGGCTTGCTTGAAACTTTTGCCTTATCTATATCCGCCAGTATATTCTGATAAAAGGTCTGATAATCTTCATTGTATTCGCTGTATACAGGCGTGCAGGTTTCCGTTTCTTCACGGAACACATAGTGCGTCGGATTTATCACATCGTAGCAGACAAGCTCATCCGTTTTATACCAATAATCCATTTTATAATCATCACGGGAATTCAACACTTTCGTCAGTATATAGAGAAAATTGATATAAAATTTTGTGTTCGTTAGTTTTGAATACGCCGCAAAGTCCGTCACATCAAGCCTTGCCGTGATAGAGGTTGAACACTTGCAGTCCTCGGTAAAACGGCGGTAGACATCCTTGCGGTAATAGGTGCTTTTATCAATTATTCTGTAATTCATTTTTCCATTCCTCTTTTGTGATGCAGGACATATGCTCCGTGCGTGTTTCGTTAAAAGCGGGAACAAATACATCGTCTTTTGTATACTGATACTTAAAGCCGACTTTTTCCTGCACACGCTTTGATTTTTCGTTGCCGTCATAGTGGCCGCACCAGACCTTGCTCATATTCAAATCCTCAAAGGCACGTCGCAGCATTTCTTTTGCCGCCTCAGGAATCAGACCCTGTCCCCAGAAGGGCTTGGCAATCCAGTAGCCGAGCTCACATTCATCGTTGCTTTTAAGATTGTTTACGGAAGAACCGCCAAGCATCAGCTCAATCGCACCGATTGGTTTACCGTCCTCTTTAAGACAAACAGCATACGCCTCGGGACCGCTAAATACATTCCGAATGATTTCAAGGCTTTCTTTCACACTTTTATGCGGTTTCCAGCCTGCGGCAGGACCTACGTCGGGGTCACTTGCACAGATGTACAAATCCTCTGCGTCGCTCTCTTCCCAGCGGCGAAGAACCAGGCGTTTTGTATTTAGTGATGCAGGAGCGGTTTTGTAATACTTTTCTATCCCGCCGTAACCGACAATCAACTTATTTTCTCTTGTTTTACTAATAAAATGTTCAAGCCGCTTTGAAAACTCTTCGGGTCGCTTACGTGCTGCTTCAATATAAGCAATACGAATACGCTTATACGACTCGGAAAAACGGCAATAGTTATTCCACGCCGTTTCGTCTTTTTTTATTGCCGCAAGAATATCCTTCGGAAACACAAAGGGCTTTTCTATAAGCTCTCTAACGGAAACCTTTATTTTAGGATGAAGCATGTTATTTTCATAAAGCCGGATTAAACGCTCAATATTTGGCTGTGAATAGCTGCTTCCTTTTCTTCTTGGCGTAAAGCGTCTTATATGATGCGTTTCATCAAGTGTTCCCGCTCTGCCGTCAATCCAGCCAAAGCATAATGCCTCCTCTACAGCGTCGTTATAAGAAACGCTTGTTTCGCCTGATGCCTTTGTGGGGAACACAAGCCATATTTCCTGCTCAGTTTCAAAGTGTTCGCTGAGCCATTTTCTCCAGACAATTCTGTCTTTTGCATAAAAAGTGTTCATATTTTCTCCGCATTACCTCTTAACAAGCTCTCTGAAAACAGCGTCCTTATCAAAATTGCCGTCGGGAAGACCGGGGATTTCTTTGTACGCTTTACAAATTGATACGCTGAACTCAGTAAACAGCGAACTGATTTCGGCATCTGTATAAGGGCATTCGCCCGTCACAATCAGCGTAGCAATGCTGTACGCTACAAGCCATAAATCACGGAAGTATTTATCCGCTGTGTTGCCGTCCATATTATAAATTTTCATCAGCGATTTGCGAACTAACTCCTGTGATAATTTTAAACCTTCCATAGCACTGCCGTTTACACCGTCAGGCGGATTTAAAAACAAATATTTGTACAGCTGCGGTTCCTCTTTGGCAAAGCGAATATAGTTCTGTCCTACGCCAAGGAAGGGTATAGCGGCTGTTAATCCTTCTTTCACATAATTCCGATAAAGATTTTTGGTATAGTTATATACCTCTCTTTTCAGTTCGTCCACTGTATCAAAATACGTAAAAAGCGGACGTGATGATACACCGAGCACTGCACCAACCTCACGGGCGGTTACGGCATTTATACCTCTTTCTCTTGTAATATTAACAGCGGCTGCTATAATTTCTTCCTTTGAAAACTTAACCTTTGGCGGCATATAAAATCTCCTTATAATATTGCAACAATCGTTATGCAACAAGCGTTGTCTATAATGATTATACTACGCTTATAATCACTTGTCAACTATACTTAAGCAAAAACTTTTACGTGTTCTATTAACTTTTGATATTAAATGTAATTAATAAAAAGGCTCGGAAAAATCCGAGCCTTATTCCGAGCCTTATATTACACAGTAAAAATTGCTCTCCCACGCAGGAATGTACTTGGAGTGCCTGAAGTAAATATTATAATCAGGGCATAGTTCAAGTACTTTAAGCGGCAGTGCAAACAAATCCTCATTCCTGTGGTACGCACATATATATAGCTTAGGGCGGTACTTTTTAACGGTCTTTTCAAGTCCGCAAAGTGCCTTCATCTCCGCACCTTCAATGTCCATTTTGATAAAAGTGGGGGAGAGTTCAAGCGAGTCAACGTCAATCACGTCAACGCTGACTCCATCGGCAGAAAGTCTGGAGTTCCTGCCTGCCTTTTTTGCAAAAATCAGCGTGTCTTTCTTGTCCCACGCCCCCATATTAAGACAGGTTATGTCAAACAGTTCCTCGGTGTTTTTCAGCAGTTTTTTAAAATTTCTTTCGTCAGGTTCAAGTGCGGTTATGTAGTCATACTCGCCGCCCGTTGCCTCAAGAAATTCGGCAATAGTGTCGCCGTCATATGCACCGAGGTCAATGATGTTTTCGTGTGGGTTAAGATTTAAAATATCGCTGTAAACTTCATCCTTGTTACAAAATGAACGCAGCAGATATTTTATCTTTCCGCTCACTTTGTAATTAAGAATATCGGCATAAACACGTCTGCTTTCGTCATCTGCAAGAAAATTATATACAAGGTCAAATTTATCCTCATTCTCTGCAATAAACTCACGGCAGAACAATCCGCCGCCTGCTACGGGAACATCGGGTGCAAATACAGTATGCTCGCTGTCAATTTTGCTTATCGTGTCAATCACGCTGTTAAGCCTCGAGGCAAAGCACAGTACAACGTTAAAGTCGTCGTACTTTTCATACACTTCGCTGTATTTCAGTACCTTGTAACCTTTAAAACTGTGGCCACGCACAAACTCGTCAGACGCAAAAATATCGGCAACCTCTATTCCGTATCCGTCAAGTGTTGCCATAATCTTTTCAGCACCGAGTCCCATTCCGTAAAGAACAACGGGCTTGCCGTCGTTTTTAAGTGTGTCCCACACATTTTGTTCTTTAATGAGTTCTGTCATAGTTCAAATAATTTCTTTGCGTTTTCACTTGTAATGTCAAGAATTTCCTGTGCGTCCATATCAAGTACATCGCCAATACGCTCAGCGATATGCGGAATATACGACGAGTCGTTTCGCTTACCTCTGTGCGGCACGGGTGCAAGATATGGGCAGTCAGTTTCAAGCACAAGGCGGTCAAGCGGAATATCTTTTACCACCTCAAGACTCTTTCGTGCGTTTTTAAAAGTAACAACGCCGTTAAGCCCGATGTACATACCGATTTTTATAATTTCCCTTGCCATTTCCACGCTGCCCGAAAAACAGTGTAAAACGCCCTTCGGTTTGGTTTCTTTAAGTATGTCAAGCGTGTCGCCGTGAGCCTCTCTGTCGTGTACAATAACGGGCATATCAAGTCGTTTTGCAAGCAAAATCTGTTCTCTGAAAAAGTCCTTTTGCACATCTTTTGTGCTGCTCATCCAGTGATAGTCAAGTCCGATTTCACCGATTGCCACGCATTTTCTGTGTGCGGCAATTCTCTCAATATCCGCTAAATCACCAATGGTGTAGCCCTCTAAATTCTCGGGATGAAAACCCGCCGCAAAGTACATAAAGCCAAACTTTTCGGCAAGTTCCATATTCGCTTTTGATGTAGGCGTGTCTACTCCGCAGGACACAACTGTGCAAACGCCTTTGTCCTCAATTGACGAGAGCAGTTCGATTCTGTCCTCATCAAACTGCCCGTCATCATAATGTGAATGTGTGTCAAATATATTTGTGTACATAATTAACAGATTTTTGCTCCTACGGGCAGGTCAACAAACGTAACTGCAACTACTCCGTCCTTCTCGCCCGAAAGCAGCATACCTTCGCTGATTTCACCGCAGAGTTTAACGGGTTTGAGATTTGTTACAATAATCGCCTTCTTGCCGACTAAATCTTCGGGCTTGTACCACTTTGCAATACCCGATACAATCTGTCTTGTTTTTCCGCTGCCGTCGTTAAGCTGCAACTTTAAGAGTTTGTTTGATTTTTTGATTTTTTCACATTCAAGAATTTCTGCAACTCTGAGGTCGGACTTAAAGAATTCGTCAATAGTGATTTCTTCAATTTTTTCCTCTTTCTCAGGCTTAGCCTTTTCCTCAGCCTTTGCAGCTGCTTCCTGCTTTGCCGCTATGTCGGCAAGCATCTTTTCGGTGTCAATTCTCTGGAAGAGTGCCTCTGCATTGCCTACTTTTACACCGCCTTTAGTAGCACCGAAAGTGCCGAGTGATTCATAATCTTTAATATCGCAGTTCATCTGACTAAAGATTTTTTCACTTGTCTCGGGCATAAAGGGCGAAAGAAGCACCGCAATAAATCTGATTGATTCAAGAAGATTGTAAAGCACTGTGCCGAGTCTTGCTTTTTTACTTTCGTCCTTTGCAAGAGCCCACGGCATAGTCTCGTCGATGTATTTGTTTGAACGCTTGGCAAGATTAAGCACTGCCTCAATTGCGTCTGCAACACGGTATGTGGTAAAACATTCTTCAACCTTCTTTACCGTGTCGAGTGCAAACTGACTGAGTTCACCGTCAACAGCTTCGCTCTCGCAAGGTTTCTGAACAACGCCGTCAAAGTACTTGTTCTGCATTGCAATCGTTCTGTTTACAAGATTGCCGAATGTGTTTGCAAGGTCGCTGTTAAAGCGTTCAATAATCGTTTCGTAGGTGATTGAACCGTCGCTCGCATACGGCATTTCGGAAAGAAGATAGTATCTTACTGCGTCAACGCCAAGCAGATTTACAAGGTCGTCAGCATAGATAACATTACCACGTGACTTGCTCATTTTGTCCTCGCCAAACAAAAGCCACGGATGGCCGAATACTTGCTTTGGAAGCGGCTCGCCGAGAGCCATAAGCATAATCGGCCAGTAAATTGTGTGAAAACGAACAATGTCCTTGCCGATGATGTGAACATCTGCAGGCCAGTACTTTTTGTACATATCGCTCGGTCCGTCAGGGTCGTAGCCAATACCTGTAATATAGTTTGAAAGTGCGTCAATCCATACGTAAACAACGTGGTCGGGGTCAAAGTCAACGGGAATGCCCCACTTGAACGAAGTACGGCTTACGCACAAGTCCTGAAGTCCGGGCTTAATAAAGTTATTGAGCATCTCTTTTTTACGTGGTTCGGGATAGATGAAGTTCTCGTTTTGCTCAATATAGTCCTCAAGCTGCTTCTGATATTTTGAAAGGCGAAGGAAATACGCCTCTTCTTTTGCGGGCTTTACCTCACGCCCGCAGTCGGGGCACTTGCCGTCAACAAGCTGACTCTCGGTCCAGAAACTCTCACAGGGTGTGCAGTACATACCTTCGTACTCGCCCTTGTAGATGTCGTCCTGCTCGTAAAGTTTTCTGAAAATCTTCTGAATAACTCTCTCGTGGTAGTCGTCAGTTGTTCTGATAAACTTGTCATAACTTGTGTTAAGCAGATCGCATATTTCTCTGATTTCTCCGGCAACCTTGTCAACATACTGCTTAGGCGTAACGCCTGCCGCTTTTGCGTATTCCTCAATCTTCTGACCGTGTTCGTCAGTTCCCGTAAGGAAGAAAACATCCTTGCCCTGCAGCCTTTTGTAACGTGCTATGGCGTCTGTCAGTACAATTTCGTAACTGTTTCCGATGTGCGGCTTGCGTGATGTGTAGGCAATCGCCGTTGTGATATAAAACTTTTCTCTGTCTGCCATTTTTATCTCCTTTATACAAGCATATTCCAGTGATTGACTTCGCCTGTTCCCGTTATTGTTTCTGTAACGTCTGCGGTGCTGAGGTCAACCGTAACTCTGGCATATTCCTTGCCGTTTTTGTCTGTAACTTTGTAATTCTTTTTGCTGCCCTTACCGCTGTCTTCAGTAACGGTGTAAAGCGAGCCGTAAAAGTTTTTAAGTTCGTCCAGTGCCACATCTGCCTCAATCGACGACGCACTCTCTTCTGTGGTCTTTTCCGTTTCGCTTACTGCGGTTATGGGTTTTGCGTCATCGGGTGATGGTTCTTCGTTTGTACCATTTGAATTTCCACTGCCTGCTTTTTTGTCCGCCGATGTGCTTGTCAGAAGGGAAGGGTCTGTTGCCTTGTTTGTAAGTTTGTCTTCAACTTTCTGAGCACACGCAGCAAAGATAAGGCAGAATACAAGCATTATTACAATTGCAGTGATTTCGTGCTTTGCGTTCATACAGTCCCTCCTATAAAAGTGATGCTGCTCCACGGTCGAGCATAAGCGTTACGTCAGTGTGGAACTGAAGTACCGACGCAGGACAGTCGGGAGTTACATTACCGTCAATAAGCTGTTTTATTGCCTTTGCCTTGTGTTCGCTGAGTGCGATAATAAGAATTCTTTTTGCCTGCATTATTGAGCCTATACCCATTGTAACTGCGTGAGTCGGCACGTCTTCAACCGAATCAAAAAATCTGGAGTTGTCTTTGATGGTTGACTCCTTCAGTGCTACAACGTGGCTCCAACGCTGAAAGGCGTCAGCAGGCTCGTTAAATGCAATGTGTCCGTTAGAACCGATGCCGAGCAGCTGAATATCTATTCCGCCTGCAGCTTTGATTTTCTTTTCATAGTTTTCGCACTCGAGTTCAAGATTATATGCGTTTCCGTTAAGAAAATTGATGTTTTCGTCAGGTATGTTTATGTGGTCAAAAAGATTCTGATACATAAACGTGTGGTACGAATTCTTGTCCTTTACATTAAGGTTGCAGTATTCGTCAAGGTTGAAGGTCGTGACCTTTGAAAAATCAACGGCACCCTGCTCGTAAAGGTTTACCATATGTTTGTAAGCTTTAAGCGGCGTTGAGCCCGTTGCAAGACCGAGTACGGAATCGGGCTTTTGCAGCACCTGACCGCACATATAGTAGCCTGCGGCTATACCAATTTGTTCTTCCGTGTCAAAAACAAGTACGTTCATTTGTTTTGCCTCCTTGTTTTAAAGTCTTTCGCTTTATTAAAAACAAAATATATCAAACAAAATATTGTCGCACCCAAAACCGCACCGAGCGTGTCAATAGCCCAGTCACGCAGTTCACACGACCTGCCCGGTACAAAAATCTGATGCACCTCGTCGCTCACCGCATAAAGTGAAGTGAATATAATCGGCAGATAAATTTTGTTTTTTCCAAATGTATAATACATCGCCGCACTCATAAGCAGTGCGGTGCCTGTGTATTCAAGAAAATGAGCACATTTTCTAACAATAAAATCTGTGGCGTTTACGCCGAAAATTCTGTATAAAAACTGAATAATAAACCCGCTTTGTTCGTTGGAACGGTCGGCACTTCTCGACGAAAAGTAAAATATTATGCAAAAGCACGCAGCCGTAAGACACCATAATACCGCAGCGGCTTTTTTGTTTTTGTTATTTTTCACACTATTTCCTCGTTGCATTTACAAAACTTATTCTTCCCGTTCCGCTGTGAAACTGTACGCCGCTTACGCCGGTTGCCTGAACATAGTATCCCGTTTCATAAATCATAGGATACAGTGCGTACGAGTTAATTATCTGTTTTTCTGCCGCTTTAATCTGTTCGGATTTTGACTTGAGGTCAGACGCTTTTTCAGCCTTGGAAAGAGTGCTTTCAACCTTCTTTTTGTCAATGCCTCTTGCGGTAGTTACAACGTATCTTAAAAATGAAATAGCCGAGTCAGATGTTGCCCTCAGCGGTACCATTGCAATATCATAATTCCCTTTGACCATAGCGGTTTTCATTTCCGCCTCAGTCATTGTCTGTACCTTTATCACAAAGTCAATCTTGTCGCCGTCGTCGTTGCGAACAACAGTCGCAATGCCGCTTTGTATTCCCTGAAGGGTCTGCTTCATAGCGTTCTCCATTTCGGGAACAGTAATAACGTTAACAGTTACGTCGGTAACATCAAGTGCTTTAAGACCTGCTTTCCAGAGCGAAATGCTCTTTTTGTTGTTTTGCCTGTAAACCGTTGTGCCTGTTGCGTCAACGGCGTTGTTGGCGCCGATTTTGCACGAGGAGGGGGTGAGCGTCTTTGCGTCACTGAGATAGATTTCTTCGGGCTCATTAAGTCTTTCAAACCCAAGGCAGAACGCTCTGCGAAGAGTCCTTGAAGAAAATACAGAACTCGTTGTGTTAAACTGCATTGCCCAGGTTGTGTCAATATACGGCTGAGAAGTGAGTCCGTCGTTTTCAAGAAGGTCGCCGATTTCGGTTCCTTTAAGGAATGCTGCGTCATAGTATCCCGATGTCAGTTTGGATACGGTGTCGTCGTCCTTGTCGGCAATTTTGAGAGTAAGTTCGCTTGCGGATGCAGGGAAGTCGCCCTTATAATTGTCATTCTTTTTAAGCAGGTAAGATGTTTCAAGCACCTGGCTGAGATAAAACTGTCCGTTAAAAAGAGTGTACTTGGTTTTCAGTCCGTATCTGCCTTTTGTAGCGTTAAAGAATTCCTCGTTGCAGGGCATAGCCACGGCACTCGTCAGCGTGTCCATCATAGCGTCGTCACGGTAGGCGAGCTTTATTTCAAGCGTGTAGTCGTCAAGTGCCTTAACACCGAGCTTGCTTTTGTCCGCTTTGCCGCTGTATACCGCACTTGCGTTTTTGATTGACGCAATAGTCGAAAACAGCGGACACTGTGTTTCGGGCGAAGCAGCCCTTTGCAGTGCAAAAACAAAGTCGTTGGCGGTGATGTCGGGATTGAATTCCTTACCAAGCATTTCAAGTCGCTCGTCCTTGAATTCGCCTTTGTGTTCACCCTCTTCGTATTTGTCGGTGTTGATATTCCACTTAATGCCTTTTTTCAGATGAAACGTGTAGGTCAGCCCGTCAGAACTTATGTCCCAGCTGTCGGCTACGCCTTTTCGCACAGTGCCGTCGTCATCTTTACGTATAAGACCTTCAAACGTGTTTTCAATAATAAGAAATTCATCGCTCGTAGACGCAACCTGCGGGTCGTAACTGTTTACGTTCGCAGAAAACGGATAAATAAAATCAATAAACTTCTTGCCCGAGCATGCAGAAAAAATCCCTGTCACAAATATGACGGAAAGCAGTATGCATATACTACGTTTTGCAAACTTTTTCATAACATCGCTCCGAAAATTGATTTATATATTATATCAAACAATAATTATAATTTCAATATTATTCTGATTTTATTTCATTGTACTTGGAAGTTATCCAAGCATCTTCGCAAGGTATTGCCCCGTATACGACTTCTTAACCTTAGCAACTTCTTCGGGCGTACCTTCGGCAACAATCTTTCCGCCGCCTTTACCGCCCTCAGGACCAAGGTCAATAATGTGGTCAGCCGTCTTGATTACATCAAGATTATGCTCAATAACAACTATTGTATTTCCGCTGTCAACAAGTTTGTTCAGTACGTTCAGCAGCTGCGAAACGTCTGCAGTGTGCAGCCCTGTTGTCGGCTCGTCAAGAATATAAATAGTCTTGCCCGTTGAGCGTTTTGCAAGTTCTGTTGCAAGTTTAACTCTCTGTGCCTCACCGCCCGAAAGCGTTGTTGCAGGCTGACCGAGTTTGATATATCCGAGTCCCACCTCTGCGAGCGTCTGCAGTTTGCGTGCGATTTTCGGCTGTGTTTCAAAGAATTCAACAGCCTCGTCAACAGTCATTTCAAGCACGTCGTAAATGCTCTTGCCCTTAAACTTAACGTCGAGCGTTTCACGGTTGTAGCGTTTTCCACCGCAAACTTCACACGGTACGTACACGTCGGCAAGAAAGTGCATTTCAATCTTTACAATACCGTCGCCCTGGCACGCCTCGCATCTGCCGCCTTTTACATTGAACGAAAAACGGTTTGCCTTAAAGCCTTTTTTCTTAGCCTCGCCTGTAGCTGCATAAAGGTCACGAATATCGTTAAACACGCCCGTGTAAGTCGCAGGGTTGGACCTCGGCGTCCTGCCGATAGGCGACTGGTCAATGTTTATAACTTTGTCGAGTGCGTCAAGCCCCTTCATTGAAGAGAATTTGCCCGTGTGTTTTTTTGCGTGGTTGAGCCTGTTTGCAAGGTGCTTGTAGAGGATTTCGTTTACAAGCGAACTCTTGCCCGAACCCGATACGCCTGTTACGGCAATAAGTTTGCCGAGCGGAAATTCCACGTCAATCTTTTTAAGGTTGTTTTCAGCGGCGCCGAAAATTGTGAGCTTTTTGCCGTTTCCTGCCCGCCTCTTTTCAGGTACGGGAATACCACGTTTGCCCGAAAGGTACTGACCTGTAATTGACTTTTCGCACGCCATTACCTCCTCGGGAGTTCCTGCCGCTATAAGTTCGCCGCCGTGAATTCCTGCACCGGGACCTATGTCCACAAGAAAGTCCGCCGCACGCATTGTGTCCTCGTCGTGTTCAACAACTATAAGAGTGTTGCCGAGGTCACGCAGGTGGCGTAGCGTGTCAAGCAGTTTTTCATTGTCACGCTGATGCAAGCCGATTGACGGCTCGTCAAGTATATAAAGCACGCCCATAAGCGATGAGCCAATCTGAGTGGCAAGGCGGATTCGCTGTGCCTCGCCGCCCGAAAGCGTACCCGAATCACGTGACAGCGAAAGGTAGTCAAGACCAACAGAGTTCAGGAAGGTCAGACGTTCCTTGATTTCACGTATAACAAGGTTACCAATCATCTGCTGCTTTTCGGTGAGTTCAAGACCGTCGATGAATTCAAGTTCTTCGTTAATTGACATACGGCAGAACTCGTCAATGTTTTTGCCGCCCACGGTTACCGCAAGCGACTGAGGCTTGAGCCTTGCTCCCTTACACTCACCGCATTTGCAGTCACGCATTACGGATTCAATCTCCGTTCTCGCCCAGTCCGACGAGGTCTCGCTGTAACGCCTTTTAAGGTTGTTGATAACGCCCTCAAAGTCGTTGTTGTAAGTTCCTGAGCCGTAGGAAGTGACCCTTTTCATTTTGATTTTTCTGCCCCTTGTACCGTGAAGGATTACGTCAATCGCCTTGTCGCTGAGCATTTCAATCGGCATATCGAGTGAAAAGTCGTACTCTTTTGCAAGTGCCTCCATATACATTCTTGCAATCGAACTGCCCTCGGCTACGTTCCAGCCGCTCGCCTTGATTGCACCCTGATTAACCGAAAGTTTTTTATCTGGAATAATCAAATCCTCGTCAATCTCTTTAAAAGTGCCGAGTCCGTCGCACTTGGCACACGCACCGAACGGGTTGTTAAACGAAAACATTCTCGGACTCATCTCGTCAATCGAAACGCCGTGTTCGGGGCAGGCGTAGTTGAGGCTGAAGAGTTCTTCGCCTTTGCCGACGATGTCTGCAAGCATAACGCCGTCCGAAAGTTTTGTTGCAGTTTCAATGCTGTCCGTCAGTCTCGATTTAATTTCTTCTTTCATTACAAGTCGGTCAACAACTACGTCGATGTTGTGCTTGATGTTTTTCTCAAGTTTAATATCTTCCGACAAGTCGTACATATTTCCGTCAATGCGTACACGCACAAAACCCTGCTTGCGTACGTCCGCAAGTTCTTTTACAAATTCACCCTTCTTGCCCTTGGCAATAGGTGCCATAATCTGCAGCTTTGTGCCTTCTGGCAGAGTCATAAGCCGGTCAACAATCTGGTCAACCGTCTGCTGCGAAATCTCTCTGCCGCATACCGTACAGTGCGGCGTGCCTATTCTTGCCCACAAAAGTCGCAGATAATCGTATATCTCGGTTACCGTTCCTACTGTTGAACGTGGGTTTTTGCTCGTCGTTTTCTGGTCAATGGATATGGCAGGGGAAAGCCCTTCGATGTAGTCCACATCGGGCTTTTCCATCTGACCGAGGAACATTCTCGCATACGACGACAGTGACTCAACGTACCGCCTCTGACCCTCTGCATAAATAGTGTCAAACGCAAGCGAGCTTTTGCCCGAACCCGACAGCCCCGTAAACACAACGAGTTTGTCCCTCGGAATTTCTATGTCAATGTTTTTTAAGTTATGCTCTTTTGCACCTTTAACAACAATGTTTTTATTCATTTCAAATCTCCTTGTTTGCTGCCTTGCCTTCTTCCGTAACGGGCTTTATCCACTTCTGCTTTTTGTAATGCGGCCAGCACATAAGTACTTTTACGGCGTCTTCAAAAACAAACATAACCGCATAGCAAACCAAAAACGGAAGCTTAAACACGTAAGCCGCAATCAGCGTTGCGGGAAGTGACGAAAGCCACAACGCAGTTAAATCAAATCTTGCGGCTGACGCCGTGTCGCCGCCCGCTCTGAATATGCCTACAATAAAGCTGAAGCCAAGCATTCTTACAGGACAGCTTAACGAATAAATCAGAATAAGCATCTCAGCCGTGTGAATTGTGAGGTTGCTTATATTACTGCCCATATCAAATATGCTCACAATCTGCGTCCTGAAAATAATTGCCGCAGCCCCGATTATAACCGAAATCAAAGGATTGATAATAAGAAATCTCTTTGAGTCGTCAACAGCCTGTTTTATTTTGCCGCCGCCTATTGACTTGCCAATCATAACCGAGCAGGCACTGTCAAAGCCTACAAAGAATACAAACGCTATATTCTCAAACGTTTTAAGAATTGTTACCGAGGCGTAGTATTCATACCCCATATTTGACCAAATAAGGTTAAATATAAATACGCCCGTACCCCACAAAGTTTCGTTAAGCATAACGGGGAACGCCTTGCCGAAAAAAACCTTCAGGTCATTTTTTGTGTATGCAAAAACGTTTTTCAGCTTTGTAATAAGAATGTTCTTCTGCACTGCCGAAACGCCGATTATTACAAACACGCCAAGCCAGCTCGAAATAACTGTAGCCAGAGCGGCACCACGTACTCCCATCGCCTTAAACCCGCAGTGACCGAAAATCATACAGTAATCAAGAAATATATTAACCCCCGTTGTGATTGCAGAATTCACCATCGGCAGTTTTACCCTCTCGGTAGAACGCAGCACAACGCCCATGGCGTCGCCTATTGCAAGTGCGGGGTAAACAAACGCAATTGTTTTAAGATAACTTATTCCTTCGCTGATTACCGTTTCGTCCTTGTTGAACAGCCCTATAACTATCTGCGGGGTAAAAAACGAAACCGAAAAGAAAAACATACTTATCACGGTTGCAAAAGTCATTGCTATACCCATCGTTTTGTGTATGTTTTTTGTGTCGTTCACACCCCAGTACTGCGAAACAAAAACGCCTGTTCCCGAGCATATTCCAAACAGTGCCATATTCATCAGCATTCCCCACTGCGAACTCATACCCACAGCCGCCAGTGAAACGTCGCCGAGCGAACTTACAAACAGAGTATCAACAAGTGTGAACGAGCTGAAGAGCATATTCTGAACCGCAACGGGAATTGCAAGTTTCATCGTATTTTTCCAGAATTGTTTGTCGCTGAGTAGTTTAAACATTTTAGTCTTCTTCAGATAACTCCATAATTTTATCTCGCAAAAACGCTGCATGTTCAAATTCAAGCATTCTTGCGGCTTCCTTCATCTCACGTGTCAGTTTTTCAACCATAACTTTGCGTTCCTTGGCAGTCATACGTTTGCCACGTGAGTCAAGATTTTCTTTGCTTGTGATTTCAATAATATCACGCACGTCTTTTTTGATTGTCTGCGGCTTGATGCCGTTAGCCTCGTTGTATGCCTCCTGAATACCACGACGCCTCAGCGTTTCGGTAATCGCTCTTTCCATAGACGGCGTAACGCTGTCGGCATACATAATAACTTCACCGTTGGCATTTCTCGCTGCTCTGCCTATGGTCTGTACAAGCGATGTCTCGCTTCTCAAAAAGCCTTCTTTGTCGGCGTCAAGTATCGCAACAAGCGAAACCTCGGGTATGTCAAGACCTTCTCTCAGCAGGTTAATGCCTACGAGTACGTCAAAGTTGCCGAGTCTGAGGTCACGTATTATTTCCATACGCTCTATCGTGTCTATGTCGTGGTGCATATAACGCACCTTAATCTCAAAGTTTTCAAGATAAGCCGTCAGATCCTCAGCCATCTTTTTGGTGAGTGTGGTAACAAGCACACGCTCGCCTCTTTCGGTGCGGATGTTGATTTCACTCACAAGGTCGTCCATCTGGTCGTCAGTCGGCTTAACGGTGATGTTCGGGTCAAGCAGTCCTGTAGGTCTGATAACCTGCTCAACAATCTGAGTGCTTTTGCTTTTTTCAAACTCACCGGGGGTTGCGGACGTAAATATAACCTGGTTTATCTTGCTGTAGAATTCGTCAAACGTCAGCGGCCTGTTGTCAAACGCCGACGGCAAACGAAAGCCGAAATCAATAAGACTCTTTTTTCTTGAGTGGTCGCCGCCGTACATTCCGTGAACCTGCGGCAGCATTACGTGGCTCTCGTCAACAAAAAGCAAAAAATCGTCGGGGAAGTAGTCAAGCAGAGTGTACGGTGCAGCACCCGGCTTGCGTCCGCTCATAACTCTTGAATAGTTCTCAATGCCTTTGCAAAAGCCCGTCTCGGCAAGCATTTCAAGGTCGTTCATCGTGCGTTCCCTTATACGCTGAGCCTCAAGCAGTTTGCCCTTTTCCTCAAAGTAAGCAACACGCTCAACCATCTCGTTATATATTTCGTCCATAGCGATTTTGAGCTTGTCCTGGCTTACAACATAGAGCGACGCAGGGTACACAACTGCAGAACTGAGTATGCCCTCAACCTTGCCCGTAAGCGGATTAATCTCACAGATTCTGTCAATCTCGTCGCCGAAAAATTCAACTCTGATTGCGTTGCCGTTGCCGCCCGCCGGAAAAATCTCAAGCGTGTCGCCACGGACCCTGAATTTGTTTCTGACAAAATTAATGTCGTTTCGTTCGTACTGTATTTCAACAAGTTTGGCAATAATTTCGTCTCTGTCCTTCTGCATACCCGTTCGCAGTGAAATAACCATATTCTGATAGTCCACGGGGTCGCCGATAGAGTAAATACACGAAACGGACGCAACAATAATTACGTCACGCCTTTCCGAAAGTGCAGCAGTTGCCGAGTGACGCAGTTTGTCTATCTCGTCATTCACCGCACTGTCCTTTTCAATGTATGTGTCGGTTGTCGGCACGTACGCCTCAGGCTGATAGTAGTCATAGTACGACACAAAGTATTCAACCGCATTGTTCGGAAAGAATTCCTTAAACTCGCTGCAAAGCTGTGAGGCAAGAGTTTTGTTGTGAGCAAGCACAAGGGTGGGGCGGTTTACCTTCTCAATAATATTAGCCATCGTAAAGGTTTTACCCGAACCCGTAACGCCCATCAGCGTCTGCTCTTTGTCGCCCCTGAGCACACCTTCAACAAGCTTTTCAATAGCCTGCGGCTGGTCTCCTGTCGGCTTATATTCACTTACAAGCTGAAATCTGTCCATAAAAATTTTTCCTTATTTTTGGCATTCATTATATTATACAGTATTAATTATTTTATTTCAAGTTTTAACTTAGTGATTGAATTTATCTTGTTAATATATTATAATAAGAACAGAAAAGAAGGGGTGACTTTTATGAATAATGTTAAACTTACAACAAAACTCGGTAAAATCTGCGGACTCGATTTTGATACATATCACGAGTTCCGTGGCATAAAATATGCCACTGCCGCAAGGTGGGAGTACCCCTCAGTCTGCAGCGAGTGGGATGGCGAGTACGACGCTACCGAATACGGTGCGTGCTGTTTTCAGAGGCGTGCTTTTGAAAACGACGAGGAGTGCAACCCGTTTTACCACAGAGAATTCCGTCAGGGACAGACGTTCACTTACAGTGAAGACTGTCTTTTCCTCAATATTCAAAAACCCAAGGATGCCGAAAACTGCCCCGTACTTATCTATATACACGGCGGCAGCTTTACGGGCGGCAGCAACGACGAAGGGCACATCAACGGCAAAGTGTATGCCGAGCGTGGCATAGTATATGTTGCAATCAATTACCGTCTCGGTCCTTACGGTTTCTGTTCGCACCCCGATTTAACCGACAGCAAGGGACGCTGCGGCAACTTCGGTTTGTACGACCAGGTTGCAGCGGTTAAATGGGTAAAAGAAAACATTGACGCATTCGGCGGTGACCCCGATAATATTACCATTATGGGCGAAAGTGCAGGTGCAATGAGCGTTGACCTTCTTATTTCAAGTCCGGCAATGAAAGGACTTTACAAGCAGGCTATGATGCTCTCGGGTGCAGCAATTCAGCGTTCGCTCTCAAAGCCTATGCTCCCTGAAAAAACAAGACCTTTCTGGGAGGCGGTTATGGACAAAATGGGTGCCGAAACTCTTGACGAACTCAGAGCGAGCGACGAAAAGACCCTGTACTACGCATGGCTTGTAGCACAAAAAGATTTTAAGATGAGTATAAGGTACACGCTGCCCGTTTACGACGGCGAACTCATCACACCCGAAAACTTCAATATGAAAACTATACCCGACGTTCCGATGCTCCTTGGCATCACTCAGACGGATATGGTGCCAATCGCACTCGAAATATTCACAAAGCAGTACGCAAAGCGTGCCGAACTCAACAAGAACGACTGCTACGTTTACAGTTTTAACCGCAATCTTCCGGGCGATACCAAGGGTGCATGGCACGCAGCCGACCTGCTTTACGCTTTCGGTACACTCGAACGCAACTGGCGTCCGTTCGGCAGAGTTGACTACGTTATCTCAAAACAGATGATTGAAAGTCTAACTGCTTTTGTAAAAACGGGCAACCCCAACTGCGACGAAATTCCGCATTGGGATCCGGGAATAAAAATGCCTATGCATTTTTGTGAACACACAGCACCCGCACCGCTCAAAACAAAAGAATTCATCAGAAACACCTTTGCAGATAACGGAGCATTTTAATGAAATTCAATCACTCGTTTGAGCTTGTAAACGATGCCGCTTCATACGTAGAGTATGAAAGCGGCAACGTTACTGCAAGGCTCGATTTTATTTCACCGTCTGCCGTAAGGGTAGCGGTTTTTAATAAGACGGAAAAACTTCAGAACACGTTTAACGTCAACCCGCAGAACATCCTCAGCCGCACAGGACGAAGCCGTCTTGATACAAGCGGCTTTTCGCTTTGCACCCCCAAAAAAGACAGCGACAGTTTTTTACTGCCCTGCGGCGTAAAGGCGGAGGTGAACACAAATAACTTTCTTCTCACATTCAGCACAGGCAACACCGTGCTGTTTAAGGACAGAGCACCGCTTGCGTATAATCTTGAAAATGAGTTCGGCAACGGTGTTTTTCACTATGTCTCCCGTGAGGAAGGCGAACATATTTACGGTTGCGGCGACAAGGGCGGTTCGCTCGACAAGTCGGGCAGAGCGTTCAGAATTGAAACCACCGACTGTATGGGCTACAACGCCGAAACCACCGACCCGCTTTATAAACACATCCCGTTTTACATCTGCGAAAATTCAGCGGGTGCATACGGTATTTTTTACGATACTTCCTGCACCTCAAAACTCGACTTCGGCAAAGAGATAAACAACTATTATGAGCCGTACAAATACTTTCAGTCGGACGACAGCTGCCTTGTTTACTATGTGTTTTTCGGCACAAAACTTCAGATTGTTCAGCAGTTTTCGGCACTGTGCGGCACGCAGGCGTTTCCGCCAAAATGGAGTTTTGACTACTGTGCAAGCACTATGGCGTATACCGACGCAGAAAACTCGTCTGAGGAGTTTGACGGATTCTTAAATAAACTGCACGATACGGGGCTTTCCTGCAGCGGATTCTATCTTTCGTCGGGCTACACTTCAATCGGTAACAACCGCTATGTGTTTAACTGGAACACCGATAAGTTCCCCAACCCTTCTGAATTTGTAAGCAAATTCAAAAACGAGGGCATACACATCATACCGAATATAAAGCCCGCTTTTCTGATTGACCATCCAATGTACAGCGACCTTGCCAAAAGGGGACTGTTTGTCAAAAATCCCGACGGCACGCCGTTTGTTACTCAGTTCTGGGACGGCGGCGGAAGTTATCTCGACTTCACTAATCCCGAAGCGTTCGACTTCTGGAAAACTCAGGTGCGAAAAACTGCTCGACCTCGGCATAGACGCCACGTGGAACGACAATAACGAGTTTGATATAAAAGACCCCGACGCACTTTGTTCAAACGGCGAAAGGGCGTGTACTCTCAGACCCGTGCTCACATACCTTATGGTGCTTGCGTCATACGAGGCACAGACAAAAAAGTATCCGCAAATTCGTCCGTTCCTCTCAACACGCAGCGGCTCGTCGGCAGTACGCCGTCTTGCTCAGACCTGGTCGGGCGATAACCGCACCGAGTTTGCCGACCTCAGGTATTGCCACAATATCGGACTTACAATGTCGCTCAGTTCACTTATGTTCTACGGTCACGACCTCGGCGGATTTACCGGCGATATGCCGTCACGTGAACTTCTCCTCAGATGGCTTCAGCACGGCGTTTTTGAACCTCGCTTCACCGTCCACTCGTGGAACAGGGACGGCTCTGCCACAATGCCATGGAGTTATGACGACATCTTGCCGTACGTTAAGAATCTGTTTGAAGAACGTCGCAGCATTCTGCCTTACATTTATTCCTCAGCTTACTTCTGCACAAGGGATAATATACCGCTTAACGCACCTGCATTTTTGTATAACGACGACCCAAAACTGAAGTGCGACCTTCCGTCAATGATGCTCGGACGTGACGTGCTTGTGCCGTTTGTGTTTGAAGAGGGCAGCCGCAAAGTAAACGTGTACCTTCCCGACGGAGAAATATGGTACTTCGGCGGTACAGTGTATGACGGTGGTCAGTCAGTGGAAGTTCCGCTTGAACCAACTGATACAGTGCCGTATTTTATCAAAGGGGGCTGCGTATTCCCGCAGAATAACAAATTTACAGTTTATCCCGTTAAAAACGGCAAGTTCACGTCAGAATTCTTTGACGACGACGGCGAAAGCTATGCCTACAAAAACGGCGGCTGCGTGCTGCTTGAATTCAGCGTAAAATGTACCGATACTTCGGTCGAAGTTTCTTACTCAAACAGCGGCAAAATGCCGATTATCCCAACGATTGAACTTACCAAAAACGATAAAAGAAAGTTAATAATAAAATAATATGAAAAAAATTACCGTGTCGCATAACGACGCAAATCAGCGGCTTGACAGATTTCTGCAAAAAACATTTGCTACGCTGCCAAAGTCAATGATGTTCAAGCAAATCAGAAAAAAGAATATCAAGGTTAACCGCAAGCGTTGTACACCCGAGCAGATATTATCCGAGGATGACGTTATCGAGCTTTACCTCAGCGACGATTTGCTTGTTAAAAGAACGGTTCATTACGACTTTTTAAAAGCACCCAAAATGCCGCCCGTTGTGTACGAGGACGATAATGTTGTTCTTGTTAACAAACCGCAGGGAATGCTCTGCCACCCCGACGGCAAAGAGTATGTAAATACGCTTTTGTCGTCGCTAAAACGCTACCTTTACGAAAAAGGCGAGTATTCGCCCGAAAACGAAAATTCGTTTTCGCCCGCACTTGCAAACCGCATTGACCGTAACACAAGCGGCATAGTTATGTGTGCCAAAAATGCCGACTCGCTCCGTATTCTTGCCGATAAAATAAAAAAACGCAAGGTGCATAAATACTACCTTACGGTTGTAAACGGCGTGCCGAAAAAAAGCAGCGATACTCTCACGGCATACCTTGTAAAAGATGAACGCAAAAATATGGTAAAGGTGCTTGATTACAGTGCCGACGGTGCCAAAAAGATTGAAACCGTATACACGGTTCTTGACAGTACAGACGATTATTCACTGCTTGAAGTCGAGTTGCTGACGGGCAGAACTCATCAGATAAGGGCTCAGCTTGCGGCAATAGGTCATCCGCTTCTCGGAGACGGTAAGTACGGCAAAACTCACGGCAGATACCGTCAGGAACTCTGCTCATACCGTGTTGTTTTTGATTTTGATGATGATTCGGGAATACTCGGTTATCTTAACAAAAAAGAATTCAGACTCGCCGACTGCCCCGTTCTTGATAAATTTAAGGAGTTAAAAAGTGCAAGATAAGTTTATTCGCATAATTTCGCCGATTTCACTGCCTGCAGTTCTGCTGTTTGACGGTGCAGTAGGGTACTATTTTGTTGTAGCCTTCAAGAAAATATTGGAGGATGAAAGCGTGTTTTCCGCCCTGTTTCTTATAATACAGATTGTAGCGGTAGTAATTGCTTTTCTTACCACACGTGAAGTGCTGCGTCACGGCGTAAAAATCACCGACAAATCAGTCGAATTTACCGCACTCGACTCAAATAACAAAGTTTTTTTTGACGAAATCGAAAGAGTAGAAGTTCTTAAAGACACCAAAGCTTCTCTTAAAAAGAATTTTGTCAGCCGCTATTCGTCGCTGATTTTTTACCTAAGCGACGACACAGTGCTGACGGTTGAACTCGGAATCACCACCAAAAAGAAACTCGCCCTCATCGAGCAGGAAATCACCTCCCGCCTCGTAAAGACCGAAGAGGAGGCGGAATAATGACCGGATGGGAAATGTTTGAACTTGATGCTACCGACTATCTTAACTATAATTACGGCG
>SVQF01000010.1 GCA_015065445.1 Oscillospiraceae bacterium
CGGAGTTCAGTTAACTCAATTTAAAATTAAATCGGGTTCCTTTTCGTCGTTGTTTAATTTTCAAGGTCCTTGTCGCCGCCGGTTAAAAAAGTTTAAAAAAACAACCGCAAGAGGTTTGGCCCTCTCTTGCGACGGCTTAGCAATAATAACAGATTGAAAACCAAAAGTCAAGGGTTTTTTTGAAATTTTTTTCGACTCTTCACACCCCGCCGTGTGTTCCTTGATTTTTATTTTTCAAAATATTGTTGAATAATTGTTGTTTATGTAAAATATATACAACATATTGACTTTCAGGACAAAACAAAAGCTTTGTGGCCTTTATATAGTCACAAAGCTATCGGGCAAAAAATTCTCAATTTTATCAATTTTCTTTTTAATCTCTTTATACTCAATATTATAATCCATTATTTCTATACTATCTTTATCATAGTAGATAACGTGATGCTTATCGTATCCAAACGACGCTGTATTGTGATACGCAATAACTATGCATATCACGAACACGGCTGAGGCAACCGTAAGTATTTTAAACTGTTTCATTTTTTATTTTCCCTGTTACTATTGTTTTACATATTTATCGTTTAGCAGTTTGCCGAGTGCATCGCCGAAGAGTCTTGCAGAATAGCACGCCTCGTCAAGAGTGTTTGCGTCTGTTCCGATTTCGAGGAGGAAAGAAGTATGTGTTTCGTACATATTATACTTACGCTCCGAAAACAGTATCGGTCGCATAAGACCCGGATAAAGCTTGCAAACTTTGTTTTGCACCTGCAGGTCAAAGCGTAGATTGTACTCCCAATCGGGAAAGTTGACCACTCTGCCGTATTCGCAGCCCGAAATTATCATCATACGGGCAGCCTTTTTATCATTTACAACCGCAGTCGGCTTGACCTTTGTTTTATTCGAGTATGTAATATCGTCCCGGTGAAGGTCTATGGTAATTTCTATTGAAGGGTACTCTTCAAGATATTTTTCAACAACCTTACGTGACGAGTCGTAACTTGTGTTGTAGTCGGTATCGTGAATCTTTGTGTCGTGGATAACAACAAATCCCGCTTTTTCAAGATACTTTACAAGTTCATCTCCGACCCGCACCACATTTTTGGAATTATCCTTTGAGCGTGAGTCGGAGGATATATAATAACCCGAGTCGAGGAGCGAGTACGCCTCTGTGGTATGTGAATGATAGATTAAGATAGTTGGCTTTGATTTGTCTTTTATCTTCAGGTCGGAACCTTGTTTTAACAGTGCCTTTATATTTGGCTTGTAATACGATGAGGGAATTTTACTCTGAATCTGCACATCTCCACAGGAGATAATAGTTCCCCCACCCTGATACGGTTCCTCACTTGTTTTGCCCTTAGAATTCTTTTTTGAATACTTCTTTTCTGCCTCTTTCATCAACGTCTTCACATCAGAGGGAGTTTCAGTGATGTCACAATCGTCATCGCTCTCCTTTGAACCTATTGTATGCATCACTTGCTCCCCGTCCCGAGTGTTAGTAGTATTCTCCGCTTCGGGTGTAATATAATTTGAAATATTTGCCCCCGCCTTGTTGCCTAAGTATTCCGGCGAAGCAAGTTTGGCAAAAACCACGGACGCATCCGTTACCTGCGGCAGAAACGAAGGAAAGACGTTAAAGCAGATACCAACGCATCCAAAAATTGATATTATATTTAAAAACATTATAAAGAGTTGTTTTTTCATATTTGCCTCTATATTATATACAATTATATTAACCGACAAGGGCGTATATATCCTGTGCTGAAAGACGGCTCTGCAGGCACACGTTAATCCCCATACCTATAAGTTTGGCACCCTGCTGTATTATGCGGTCAATCTCACGTGGGGTAACATACGCACCCGAACCGACGCTGCTGTTTATTGCCGAAACCGACACAACCGTTGGTATTCCGACGGAGACAACGGGTACGCCAAGTGTTTTTGCAGATATTTCGTGGCGGTGGTTACCGACTCCTGAACCCGGTGATATTCCGCTGTCCGAAAACTGCACGGTCGTGCCGAGCCTTTCGGCAGAACTCGCAGCAAGGGCGTCAACCACTATCACGCAGGACGGCTCAATCTGCGATGCAACGCCTTTGATAATTTCGGCGGTTTCAATCCCCGTGTCGCCGAGAACACCTGTTGCAACAGATGCAACCGAAGTGATATTTTCAGTGCCGAACGCCTTTTTCAAATCATTAATTATATGCCTTGTGGACAGGATATATTCACCCGTCTTAGGTCCGAGTGCGTCCGCTGTAATGTTATCGTTGCCGAGTCCTGCCACGAGCACGCTGCTGATGTCGGACGGCAGAAGTTTTTTCAGAATATCAGCAAAGTTATCCAGCCTGCCGTCAAAAATATCGGTATCGTTTACGAACGAGCTCACCTCGAGTGTTATATACTTCCCCACGGGCTTGCCGATTGCCGCAGCACCGTTTTCGTTTATCACGTCTACTGTTGTGACGCCGTCCTCTTCCCTCACAATAACGCCGTCGAGTTTGGTTTTGCTCTCCGCCTCGTAGCTTTCAACTGCCAGATCTGTTCGATTTTCCACAAAAATCACCGCTAAAATTTTTATTTTCAATAAAAGTATACCCAAAAATAAAAAAATGCTTGCAATTTGTTAGAAGTTGTGATAGTATGTATAAGCATTAAATTAAATGTTCAACCTCTATATAAACATTATATTAAACTCGCAAAGGAGTGAAACGAAATGGCTAACATCAAATCGGCAAAGAAAAGAGTAAAGGTAAATGCCAAGAAGGCTGCAAATAATAAGGCACGCAACTCTGCTCTTAAAACCGCTATCAAGAAGGCTAACGCCGCTATTGAAACTAACGCAGACGATAAGGACGCACTTGTAAAGGACGCAATCAAGAAGATTGACCAGGCTGCAAGCAAAAACCTTATTCACAAAAACTGTGCTGCAAGAAAGAAGAGCAATCTTGCAAACAAAGTTAACAAAGCGTAAAATCTAAAACAAACAACAGACGGAAAGCAACTGCTTTCCGTCTGTTTTATTTTTGCTTAATTTGATTTTGTATATTCAATTACGTCCGACACTGTGCAATCAAGTATTTCACACAGCTCGTCAAGAGTTTTTGTTGTTATCGCTTTGCCTTGCTTCATTCTGTATAAAGTATTTGCCGATATACCCTGTTTATAAATCAGATTATACTCAGTTATCCCTTTTTTGAATAAAGTATCATAAAACGGTTTGTAACTAATCATAAAAAATCACCGAAAAAATTTTATCATACTTAATATCTTGACTATGCTTAATATATTGAGTATAATTAGAATTGCAGATATTAGTAGTATAAAATTATTGGAGGGATTTATTATGAAAAAGTTTTTGTCTGTAATACTGTCATTGTTAATGGTGATAGCTGCAGCGTCAACATTGCCGTTTGCAGCAAGTGCACTTGAACCAAGCGGTTCGTGCGGTGAAAACGTCACCTATTCCTTTAATACAGAAACCGGTGAACTTACAATTTGCGGAAGCGGAGAAATGTACGACTATGAATGGAGTTCTTCCCCATTTCAAAACAATTCTAACATTATCTCTGTCACTGTGAATAGCGGCGTCACTGATGTTAGCAACTATGCTTTTTACAATTGCACAGGTCTTACAAGCATTAAACTGCCCGAAAGCGTAAAAGCAATTGGAAAGGGTGCGTTTTACAATTGTACAAGTTTAAGCAACCTTTCTTTGCCAAATGGTATTGTAAGTATTGGAGTGAGTGCTTTCAGTAATACCGCATATTATAATAACGAAGATAACTGGGAGAAATATACTAACGACGATTACGAGGATCAAGAAGTACTTTATATCGATAATTACTTAATTAGAACGAAGTCGAGTTTTTTAGGTTCGTATGAGATTAAAGCGGGAACAAGAATTATCGCTAACAGTGCGTTTAGCGGAAGCAAGTATTTAACAGAGTTAGATATACCGAACAGTGTTGTTATTATAGGTGATGATGCATTTTCCCAATGCGAAGGATTATCTGATATTTCTATCCCTAATAGTGTTATCAGTATTGGAAAAGAAGCATTTTATGGATGTAACACATTCAAAAACGTAACCGTTCCGGGAAGTGTAAAAAGCATTGGCAGAGCTGCTTTTATCAATTGCTTGGGTCTTGAAAGTGTTGTTGTTTCTGAAGGCGTAGAGAGTATTGGTGATTCGGCATTTCGCCATAACAATTTATTAACAAACATAAGTCTGCCAAGCAGTCTCAAAAGTATAGGTGCTGACGCTTTTGATAACACCGGATATTATAATGATGAAAACAACTGGTACAACGGAGCTTTATATTTAGATAACTATTTGCTGAACGCACAAAAATGCACTGCTGAATCTTACACGGTTAATGACAATACTCAAGTTATAGCCGGCGATGCATTTTATGGTTGCAAAAGTTTAACAAGCATAACAATACCAAATAGTGTGACGAGCATAGGCAAGAGTGCATTTGATTATTGCAGCAGTTTAACAGATGTCTATTATGATGGCACAAAAGAGCAGTGGTCGACAATAAAAATCGGCGACGGTAATTCATATTATTTAACAAAATCAACAATCCACTGTACTGACGGAGATATAGAGCCTCACACTCACAGTTATGCAAGCACTGTAACTGCACCTACATGCACAGAACAGGGCTACACAACGCACACCTGCGAATGCGGTGACAGTTATGTTGACACCTATGTTGACGCACTCGGTCATAAGTCCGACAAAGGCACTGTTACAAAGAAAGCGACATACACGGCGACTGGCGTTAAAACTTACAAATGCACAGTTTGCGGTGAAGTTATTAAGACAGAAACCATTGCAAAACTGCCGAAAAAGGCAAACACCCTTGTTGCTAAAGGCAAGACCGCAACGGTTAAGTTTGCAAATCTTAAAAAGAAAAACCAGACCGTTACCCAGAAAAACGCCTTTGTGGTAAGCAAGGCACAGGGTAAGGTTACTTACAAGAAGGCAAGCGGCAATGCAAAAATAACCGTAAGCAGTGCCGGCAAGCTTACAGTTAAAAAAGGCTTAAAGAAAGGCACATATAAAATAAAAGTAAAAGTCACCGCCGCAGGCAACACAACCTACAAGGCAGTGACAAAAACAGTTACCGTAACAATCAAAGTAAAATAAACAAATTAAGCCTCCTTTGTATAAAGGGAGGCTTTTGTTTTGCAGTAAACAAGGTATGGAGATATGATTGTATAATTAGTCTTGACTTTATTTTAAAATGATATATAATAGAAGTGATAACAGAAATCGTGGAGGTTACAACAATGAATTTTAAAAAGTTTTGTAAAATTATCGCAATAATTGCTGCACTTTGTGCTCTTGCAGCAGGCGTTTACTATGCAGTTAAAAAGCTCACTGATAAGGATGAACCCGAGTACTTTGACGACAACGACTTTTTTGAGTGCGACAACACTCTTGAAATCGTAGAAGTAAATGAAGAAGAGCCAAAGGAAGAAGAAAAAGCAGCTCCTAAAAAGAAGGCTGCTCCAAAGAAAAAGGCTGAATAATTTAAACGATGAAACAGGGAGGGTTTGAATACGCCCTCCCTGATATTTTACTACGGAAGGAGTGACTGACAATGTATAAATGCGGACTTGTACTTGAAGGCGGAGGCTCACGGGGCATATACACAGGCGGCGTGCTTGACGCTTTTATGGAAAACGAAATTGAATTTCCGTATGTTATAGGCGTTTCGATGGGAAGTTGCAGCGGTGCGTCCTTTCTTGGAAAGAACATCAGACGGCAGCACGACGTAATTCTGTTTTCGGCTCAGGACAAAAGGTATATGAGCCTTTCAAACCTCAGAAAAAACGGCGAATATGCTAATTTTGAATGGACTTTCGGTGAACTGAGTTACGACCTGTTTCCGCTCGACCAGGATACTTTTGAAAAATCCGGTGCGGTTTACTGCGTTGTTGCAACAAACGCCAAAACGGGTAAAGCAGAATACTTTTATCCAAAATCACTCAGGGACGGCTGCCCAGAAATCAGAGCAAGTTGCAGTATGCCGGGAGTTACAAAAGGCACCGAGATAGGCGGAGAGGTTTATTTTGACGGCGGACTCGCCGACTCTATTCCCGTTAAGCGTGCGTTTGAGGACGGTTGCGAAAAAGCCGTAGTTATTCTCACACAGCACAAGGGTTATGTTAAGCCCGTAACGCACAGGAATTTTAAAAAACCGTTTAACAACACATATCCGCTTATCGGCGATGCAATTATCAATCGCAGCATAATTTACAACAATCAGATTGAAGATGTAAAAAGGCTTGAGGAAGAAGGCAAAGTGCTTGTTATTCAGCCGCTTACACCGCTCAACTGCACCGCAATTGAAAAAAGCCCCGAAAAGCTTGAAGCAATTTATCAGCTCGGCTACTCACAGGGCAAACAGTATATAGAAAAAGTAAAAGAGTTTATTAAATAAACAACGCCATCTCTTACGAGATGGCATCAGACTGTCGACAAAGGGCAGAACCACGCCTGAAATTACAATATTAGCCTGTAGGGGCGGATAACATCCTGAGTATTTGAAAAGCCTTGCAAACATCGAGTTTGCAAGGCTTTTAGCGTTTTTCGTTTTTTGCGAACAAGCGGTACCATCGTACAGCAAAGTTCGCAAGAAAACGAAATTCTGCACCTTTCTCAAAAGTCTAACAGCGTGTAGACCTTGTTAATTTGGTTTGTCTACACGCTGACGCCATCTCTTACGAGATGGCATTTTTATTTTTTTAGTATTTTCTGAGTTGCTCTTCGTCGAAGACTGAAAGGAACTCGTCGTATGAGCCCTTGCGGTCGATGTATTTGTTGCCGCTGATTTCGATAATTCTGTCGGCAACGGTCTGCACAAACTGGTGGTCGTGCGAAGTGAAGAGTACAGTTTCAGGATAACGGATAAGTCCGTTGTTAAGAGCAGTAATTGATTCAAGGTCGAGGTGGTTGGTTGGCTCGTCAAGGATAAGCACGTTAGCACCCGACAGCATCATTTTGCAAAGCATACATCTTACACGCTCGCCGCCCGAAAGAACGTTTGCCATTTTGAGTGCCTCGTCGCCGCTGAAAAGCATTCTTCCGAGCCAGCCACGAATGTCCGCTTCAAGCTGCTCTGTGGTGTACTGTCTGAGCCAGTCAACAAGATTGAGGTCAACGCCGTCAAAATACTCGCTGTTATCTGACGGAAAGTAACTCTGAGACGTTGTAACGCCCCATTTGTAAGAGCCTTCGTCGGGTTCCATTTCGCCCATAATAATTTTGAACAGAGTTGTTTTTGCAACAACGTCCGAGCCGACAAAAGCAACCTTTTCACGTGGGTGGATTACAAACGAAATATCGTCGAGAACCTTGCGGTCGCCGATAGTTTTGCTGAGATGGTCAACACGCAGCAGGTCGTTACCGCACTCACGGTCGGGCTTGAAGTCAACATACGGAAAACGGCGTGAACTTACGGGCATTTCAATCATTTCGAGGGCGTCAAGCTGCTTTTTACGGCTTGTTGCCTGCTTGCTCTTCGCTGCGTTTGCAGAAAAGCGGTTGATGAAGTCCTGAAGTTCCTTAATCTTTTGCTCGTTCTTTTTGTTCTGGTCACGAGCCTGACGCTGACGCATCTGGGTGTATTCGTACCAGAAGTCGTAGTTACCTGTGTAAAGCGTGATTTTGCCGTAGTCAACGTCGCAGATGTGCGTGCAGACTTTGTTTAAGAAGTGACGGTCGTGCGATACAACAATAACGGTATTCGGGAAATCGAGAAGGAAGTTTTCGAGCCACGAGATAGCGGTTAAGTCAAGGTGGTTTGTGGGCTCGTCAAGAAGCAGAATGTCGGGATTTCCGAAAAGTGCCTGAGCAAGCAGCACCTTAACTTTGAGGTCGGACGGAAGTTCAGCCATTTTGAGATAGTGATACTCGTCCGATACGCCGAGTTTGTTGAGCATAAACTCTGCGTCACTCTCGGCATTCCAGCCGTCAAGGTCGGCAAACTCAGCCTCGAGTTCGCCCGCACGGATACCGTCCTCTTCAGAAAAATCCTCTTTCATATAGAGGGCGTCCTTTTCCTCCATAATTTCTATAAGACGGGGGTTACCCATAAGAACTGTACGAACAACCTCGTACTCGTCGTAGGCGAAATGGTCCTGCTTTAGAACAGAAAGTCTTTCGCCGGGGGTAATATGGATTTCGCCCTTGCTTGGCTCAAGGTCGCCCGAAAGCACCTTTAAAAAAGTTGACTTACCTGCACCGTTTGCACCGATAATGCCGTAGCAGTTACCCGGTGAAAAGGTAACGTTAACCCTTTCAAACAGCGATCTGCCGCCAAACTGAACGGAAATGTTATTTGCACTAATCATAAGAGTTACCTCCTGAAAAAGTCTTTGAGTATTCTAACACAGTATTATTATAATTACAATAGAAATTTAATATAAAAAGAAGTTAAAATGCACCTGTTTTGTATAGTGATAATTCACAAACAAACGGGTGCGTTTTTGTGCAATGTGGAGAAAAGACAACTTTTTTACCAAAAAGTGTAAGGTTTTACCCCGAAAAAATGACTTACATATGAAGGGATAAATTTACGGAGGTAAAAAATATGAAAAAAACACTATCATTTTTTATGGCAATTACAATGCTGCTTGCTGCAACAACAACGCTGGCAAACGGTACCGAAAGCGGCACCGACGCAACAACGGAACCGGCAACCGACTCCGACGGTTTTATCAACAAATGGTATTAACAGGTACGGGCTTTGCCCGTACCTGTAGTTTTGAGCATAAAAAATGCTTCCGAATAATCGGAAGCATTTTTGCTATTTAGTTTTTACGCTCTTTTTAGCCGACCACTTGCCAAAGTATGCCTTATTTTTACCGTTAACCTTAACAATACGGTAAGTACGAACACGAACGTAATAAGTCTTTTTGCCTTTTAGCTTCTTAACCGTTCTTGAATTGGTGCTGTTTTTCGCTATTTTTATTGTCTTTGCACCTTTCATATTCTTTTTAAGTGAATATTGAATTTGGTACCCCGTTGCACCGCTTGCCTTCTTCCACTTGACATTGAACGCTTTTTTCTGTTTTGTTAATTTGGTGATTGACGTGTTATAGAAAGATGGTTTATAGATTAATCTAACTATGTAATTACCAGCAAGGGTTCCATCTTCTACATATTTATCATAATACGATGTGTATGCATAATATGTACCTTTATTAAGCACAATCTCATGCTCAGACCTATATGTTGCATTTTTAGGAATATATTTTACACCAAATCCAAGAGCGGTAGTACTCTCCCCATCTGAAAGATATGCAAGTCTAGAAGCTAATTCTTCATTTTCGGATTCAAATCGTATTATGATTTTCCCTTTTGCAGGAACAGTAAATTTAAAAGACTTATATATTGATGTGTTATAATGATAATCACTAAGTGAAACGCTATTAGAATAGTTTGCATCTAGTTTATACTGTTTCGCATAATCTGCCCATCCGACAGCAAAAGAATAGCAACTGCCAGAAGTAATTACAGAAGTAAATATAATTATTGTCAATAATACTGATACTATCTTTTTCATAAACATTCTCCTTTCCATAATTATTATATTACGCATTTGTCATATAGTCAAGTAGGCTAATATACTTAGAAAGAACAGAATTCATCTTTGCTCCTACAACTACTTTATACTATTTGATAAAAAAATGCTTCCGATTTTTCGGAAGCATTTTGTTGTTATTCTTATTTCTCTGCGTACTTGTCGTCGCCGTTCCAGCTGTACATAGCACGGATGCCTTCGCCGACCTTCTCGAGCTGATGCTCTGCCTCAAGAGCTCTCTTAGCCTTGAAGTGTGCCCAGCCGTTGTTAGCCTCGGTGATGAACTTGGAAGCAAATGTACCGTCCTGAATTTCCTCAAGAACTTTCTTCATTTCCTTCTTTGTTTCGTCTGTGATAAGACGCTTTCCTGTTTCGTAATCGCCGAACTCAGCAGTGTTTGAAATTGAATATCTCATCTTTGAGAAACCGCCGCTGTAAATGAGGTCAACGATAAGTTTCATCTCGTGGATGCACTCGAAGTAAGCATTTCTCGGGTCGTAACCAGCCTCAACAAGTGTTTCAAAGCCAGCCTTCATAAGAGCTGTAACGCCGCCGCAAAGAACAGCCTGCTCACCGAAGAGGTCTGTTTCTGTTTCGCACTTGAAGGTTGTTTCAAGAATAGCTGCACGAGCACCGCCGATGCCTGCACCGTAAGCAAGTGCGATATCCTGGCAGTGACCTGTTGCGTCCTGATATACAGCAACAAGACAAGGTGTGCCCTTACCCTCTTTGTACTCTGAACGTACAGTGTGACCCGGTGCCTTAGGAGCAATCATAAATACGTCAACATTTGACGGAGGTACAATCTGCTTGAAGTGAATGTTAAAGCCGTGTGCAAAAGCAAGTGCCTTGCCCTCTGTAAGATTAGGCTCAATGTCGTTCTTATAAATTGCAGCCTGCTTCTCATCAGGTGTGAGAATCATAATAACGTCTGCAGCCTTAACAGCCTCTGCGGTTGTCATAACCTTAAGTCCGAGTGACTCAACGTGAGCCCATGATTTTGAGCCTTCGTAAAGACCAACGATTACGTTAACGCCGCTTTCGTGAAGGTTGAGTGCGTGTGCATGTCCCTGTGAACCGAAGCCGATGATAGCAACTGTTTTGCCGTCAAGCACGCTGAGGTTACAGTCTGACTCGTAGAAAATTTTAGCATCTGCCATAATATTTTCCTCCATATAATATGTTTTAGTTAGCACTTTTGCGTGTTAGCGTATTATATTATAAATTACCGAGCGGCTTAATGCAAGTGTAATTTGCAACAAAATATAAAAAAATTAATCTTTATAATTGAATATTTTTACTATTTTCAGTCAGTTTTTACAAGAATTCTATTGTAAAATGCTAACAAATAGAGTAAAATCATTATGAGGTATTATATTATGGACAAGTTAGAGGAATACAAATATTATATTGATTCTGTTTGCGTTTACAATACCGAAAACGACGAGGTGCTTTGCAGTCTTCGTGCGTTACTTGACGGAGCAAACAGCGAAAACGTGCCTAAACTTTACAGCACTTTTTTCAAAAAACTAAGTGGCAAAAAATCGCTCAGAAGTCATATTGCACAACTTGTGCTGACTGACGAAAACGTATTTACCAAGGCTGCGGCTGCGGGCAGGGCTGACGAACTGAGCGACGCAATAATCAGCGGCGTGAAGAGCGACCTCAAAAAACTCGAGGCTGTTTCCAGAATCACCGCCGACGACATAATCAACAACACTTACGGCGAAATTGAAAAGGTGCTTCTTACTCTTCCGAAGTGGGAATGCGGAACTCCCGAAGAGCCGCTTGGCGAATGTTGGGAGAGCAAAATTGACGAACTGGCAGAATACCACGAGCTCAACGGCTACGGCGTATTTTCAACAGACGTTGCGTTCACCTGGGAAAAAGGCGGTCTTACACCTATTACAATCACCGACCCCATAGAACTTACAGAACTCAAAAACTACGAACGGCAGCGTAATCAGGTGCTTGAAAACACCGAGGCGTTTCTTGAAGGGCTGCCCGCAAACAACATACTGCTTTACGGCGACAGAGGCACGGGCAAGAGTTCGACAGTTCACGCAGTGCTTAATGAGTACAAAAACCGTGGTCTAAGAATGATAGAAATATCAAAGGGCGACATCAACAGGCTCACTCAAATCAGAGAAAAGATTGCAAACAGCCCGATGAAATTTATAATCTTTATTGACGACCTCAGTTTTGACTCGCACGACGATTCGTTCGGCGAACTGAAGGCGGCACTTGAAGGCTCGCTTTCGGGCAGGCAGAGCAACGCACTTATCTATGCCACATCAAACAGGCGGCATCTGATTAAAGAAAACCGCAACGACCGTGAAAACGACATTCACCGCAGCGACACGATGCAGGAAGAACTTTCGCTTTCCGACCGCTTTGGTATGATTATTACATTTATGAATCCCGACAAGGCGGAATATCTTGACATAACCGAACAAATTGCACGTGACAGAGGCATTGAAGTTGATTTTGACAAACTTCTTCTTGAGTCTGAAAACTGGGCAAGACGCCGTGGCGGACGCTCGCCAAGATGTGCAAAACAGTTTGTTGACTATGTTGAAGCGTGCGAACGCAGAGGCATTGAGTGGTAAAAATTTGTTTACAAATGTTAAAATTCTGTTCACCACAAAGTCAAATTGTGAACAAAAACAAATGTTATACAGTTAAAACAGGAGGAAAATTTATGGCTGATAAAATTCTTGTAGTTGATGATGACCTTAACATCAGCGAACTTTTAAAATTATACCTTGAAAACGACGGTTACGTTGTTTTTACAGCACATGACGGACAGGAAGCTGTGGACACTTTTCACGCAAAAACTCCCGACCTTGTGCTGCTTGACATTATGCTGCCCAAGATGGACGGATGGCAGGTGTGCAGAGAAATCCGCAAAACTTCGGCAGCTCCGATTATTATGCTCACCGCAAAGGGCGAGACTTTTGACAAGGTGCTGGGTCTTGAACTCGGTGCCGACGACTATGTTGTTAAGCCGTTTGACGCCAAGGAAGTAATGGCAAGGGTTAAGGCGGTTCTTCGCAGAACCAAGGGTTCGGGCGAAAGCACCGAGAACGAAAAGAAAACCGTTATTTTTGACAAACTCGAAATTAACATTGCAAATTACGAGATGAAGGTTAACGGCGTGCCTGTTGACACCCCGCCTAAAGAGCTCGAACTCATCTACCACTTTGCATCCAATCCTAACAGAGTCTACACACGTGACCAGCTTCTTGACGAGGTTTGGGGATTTGATTACTACGGCGACAGCCGTACCGTTGACGTACACGTTAAACGACTGCGTGAAAAGCTCGAGGGCGTATCGGACAAATGGGAGCTCCGCACCGTATGGGGCGTTGGCTACAAGTTTGAAACCAAGGACTAAGGCAGACAAAACAAAATATATAAATTAAGCGGGCGGATATCATCCGCCCCCTATGATAATAAGAAGCTGTAAATGAGTAAGTTTAAGAAAAAAGCAAGGTCAAATATTTTTGTAACCTACTTTATACTGTTTGCATCTATTTTTCTTGCAAGTTTTATCGCACTGGGCATATCGCTTGTTGTGATGGTCAACTCGTATTCGGTTAACCAGAAAACCGAACTGCTGCAGGAAAACACGCAAAAGATTGCAGACACTATTTCGGGTGCGTTAATAGTTAACAATATGAATTCCACCTATTCGTACGAAAAAGAGGTTATCTGCGAATCGCTGAGCGTTGTATCAAACTGCATTGATTCAGACGTCTTTGTGTGCGACACGGGCGGAAGTATTATTCTGTGCAAAGAGCAGGTCGGTATATCGCCGTACTACTCATCTTCTATGGTGTGTGCCGACCACAGAGCAATTGCGATTGACGACAAAATAATTCAGCAGGTTTACGAAAAAGGCTCAACGGTTGCAACGGCAACTATCGGCGGTAAAAATTGCTATGTGGTAGGCAACGCAATTGTTGCAAAGCCGTACGCAGTCGGCGACGAAAGTGCAGGCGATATAATTGGCTCGGTTTTCGCTGTTGTTGAAAACGGCACTGCTGAAATTGTTGAATCAGTTATCAAAATGTTTATAACGGTTGCACTTATATGCCTTGCGGTAGGATTTTTGATGATTTGGCTGCTTACCAAAAAAATGGTAACGCCTTTGCAGCAGATGAGCACCGCAGCAAAAAGGTTTGCTGTGGGCGACTTTTCGTACAGAGTAAAAGTGCGGGGTAACGACGAATTGTCCGACCTCGGCAACGCCTTTAACGATATGGCTGATTCTCTCGATAAGCTTGAGAGTTCGAGGCGTTCGTTTGTGGCAAACGTTTCGCACGAACTCAAAACTCCTATGACCTCTATTGCAGGATTTATTGACGGCATACTCGACGGTACAATACCATATGAAAAGCAGGACTACTATCTTAAAATAGTATCCGACGAGATACGACGTCTTTCAAGGCTTGTTGTCGCTATGCTTAATATGAGCAAGATGGAGTCCGGCGATATGGAGATGAAACCTAAAAATTATAACATCACCGACCAGATTATACACATTTTGCTGACATTTGAGCAGAAAATAGATAAAAAACATATTCAGATACTCGGTCTTGATAATGCGTCTCCGCACAGAGTTTATGCCGACACAGATATGATTTATCAGGTTATATACAACTTGTTTGACAATGCTGTTAAGTTTACAAACGACGCAGGATATATTGCAATAGTTGTTGACGATTACAAAAACGATATGGTAAAAGTTTCAATCAAAAACAGCGGCAGCGGAATAAAGGCAGAAGAACTGCCCCGACTGTTTGAGCGTTTTTATAAGGTTGACAAATCCCGCAGTCTTGACGCTAACGGTGCAGGGCTCGGACTGTATATAGTAAAGCTTATGGTAGAACTTAACGGCGGCAAGATTGAGGCAAAATCGGATTCAAGAAGTGAAACCGAGTTTATCTTCACACTGCCAAAGTCAAAATAAAATGATTTAATTTTTGTTTAATCTTTTTACATTATATTAATGTCAAATAACAAGCAAAGGAGCAATGACATATGGATGATTTTAATAACAGTTTCGGTTTTGGAGGCGAACCCGAAAAACCGAAAGAGAATGACTACAACAGCTTTCAGCAGAACGCTTATCAGGACACAAACAACCAAAGTGCAGGCAACTACTACACACCGCCTGCCGACAGCGTTTTTACACCTGCTTTTGAGCAGAGTTTTGACGCACCCGCAAAAAAGCCAAAAAAGAAAAGCAGAGCACTTGTGACAATCATAATAATCGCTTTTGTGTGCTTTGCGGTTGCAGGTGCGGGCTTGGTTATTTCGACCGTTTCGCCGAACTTCAGCAACACACTCACAAATAAAACCGAATCATCTGAATCGGTAACGGGCGGTGCCGAGGCAGAAGTGAAAGAAAGTGCCACAAATTCTGCAAAAGACGAAGAGGGCAATCTCACTACCGTAGGCGTTGCAGAGCAGTGCAAAGATTCGTGCGTCGGTATTACCGTATACACCGACCAGACGGACTACTATGATTTTTATAACTACGGTGGAAGCAGCAACAGCTCGGGCAAAGTTGCATCGGGCGAAGGTTCAGGCGTAATTATGGCTGAGGAAAACGGCAAAACATACATTATGACCTGTGCTCACGTAATTGAGGATGCAAGTTCTTTCACCGTTACACTCGAAAACGACAAGGAATACGAGGCAAAAATGGTCGGCTTCGACAGTCAGACAGATATAGGCGTACTTGTTATTAACGCAACAGGACTCAAGGTTGCCGAATTTGGCGACAGCAAAGCCATTCAGGTCGGTCAGGACTGCGTTGCAATCGGTTGCCCCGGCGGACTTCAGTTTAAAAACAGCGTTACAAAGGGCGTTGTTTCTGCACTCGACGTACCTGTTTCGTCATCAATCGGATATAAAAACGAGTGTATTCAGGTTGACGCAGCAATCAACCCCGGTAACTCGGGCGGTGCATTGTTCAATATGCAGGGTCAGGTTATCGGTATCAACTCATCAAAAATCGCCTCTACCGAATACGAGGGTATGGGATTTGCGGTACCGAGCAACACTGCGGTTGACGCAGCAAACTCACTGATTAAAAACGGTTACGTTGCAGGCAGAGCAAAAATCGGCATTGAATACAATTCGCTTTCAAATTACACCAACGCTGCAAGCATTCTTAACGCCCTTGAAAAGAAGGGATACAAAGACGCCGAAGGCACAATGGTAATTCAGACAATCAGCGACGATTCCGACCTCAAAGACAAGGACGTTCAGAAATACGATATGATAGTTGCAGTTGACGGTGAAACACTTACAACAACCGATATTGTAACTTCCAAACTTTCAGACTCAAAGCCGGGCGATACAATCACACTTACGATTGCACGTGTTGAAGGCAATTCAATCAAAACGTTTGACGTAAAGTGCAAACTTATTGAAAGCAAACAGTAAGCAAAACAAAAAATGCTCCTGAATACAAATGTATTCGGGAGCATTTTATTTTAGTGCAGTTGCGGAAGGACTGCTGTTGATATTCCGAAGAACACAAGCAGCGACACCGCATCGACTATTGTAGTAATAAACGGCGATGACATAACCGCCGGGTCAAAGCCTATGCGTTTCGCAAGCATCGGCAGCGACGCACCGATGAACTTTGCAAACACAATTTCGACTACAAGAGTCAGGCATATAGCCAAATCTATCAAAAGTGTTATTTCGCTGTTCTGAAAAGCAATGCGGTCAATCAGCCAGATTTTCACAAAGTTAACCGCTGCAAGCGTAAGTCCGCAGAACAGACCGACTCTGACTTCTTTCCATATTACTTTAAAGTAATCACGGAAGTTGACTTCACCGAGGCTCATCGCACGAATAACCGTAACGCTCGCCTGTCCACCCGAGTTACCGCCCGTATCCATAAGCATTGGAATAAAAGCCGTGAGGATTGTGAGCGTTGCAAGTTTGTCTTCAAAACTCGTAATAATTGAACCCGTGAACGTTGCAGACACCATAAGAAGCAACAACCATGGGAAACGGCTCTTCCACGTTTCAAAAACCGTTGTTTTGAGGTAGGTTTTCTCCGTCGGGAGCATAGCGTTCATCTTCTGGATATCCTCGGTGTTTTCCTCCTGAATAACGTCGAGAGCATCGTCGATGGTGATAATACCCACAAGTCGCTCTTCCATATCCACAACGGGAAGTGCAAGGAAGTTGTACTTGTCAAAATACTGAGCAGCAAGCTCCTGGTCGTCCATCGTATTGAGGTAAATCACGTTGGTTTCCATAAAGTCCTCAATAATATCGTCGTAATCGTGAAGGAGCAAATCCTTAACGGTTGTAACGCCGAGCAGATGGCGTGACGCATCGGTTACATAGCAGGTGTAAACCGTCTCTTTATCAACGCCCGTACGCCTGATTCGCTTAAATGCGTCCTCAACCGTCATATCTTTTTTTAGGTCAACATACTCAGGGGTCATCATTGAACCCGCAGAGTCATCGGGATATTTTAAAAGAATGTTAATTGAGTTTCGTGTTTCACGGTCAGTATTCTTTAAAATACGTTTAACAAGTGTGGCAGGCATTTCCTCGATAATATCAACGGCATCATCAAGGTAAAGTTCGTCGAGCACTTCACGAAGCTCAGTATCCGAAATGCCGTGAATCAGTGCCTCCTGCGTGTCGCCGTCGAGCTCTACAAAGGTGTCCGCCGCATCCTCTTTAGGAAGCAGGCGAAAAAACAGCAGTCGCTGATTTTCGGGCAGTTCTTCAAGAATCGCCGCAATATCGGCGGGGTTAATTTCACCGAGTATTTCTTTAATTTTGGATAGTTCTCTTTTTTCGTAATGAATCTGGATTTGTTCGATTATTTCTTCAAATTCAAACTCCATAAAACTAACCCCCTTTTTGTGTTGTTACATTTCAAAAAAGTCCTTTTCGTCGCCGTCGGTCACCTTAATGGTAAATCTTCGTGAAATTCTGAAAAGAAGATACAGCACCGCAATCGCAATAACGGTTACGCATACGGCGATAATAAATTCAGGATTATTATAAAAATGTTCTTTTTTTACAAACTGTTCGGTCTTGCCGCTTTGGACGGCTTTTAAAAACTCATCTGTTTTCTGATTAGTACGTTTTACGGCAAAACTGTAAGTGCGTTTTTCGCCGTTTGACGCCGTTACAATTAGCGGAATATCCAGCACCTGCTCGGATTTGAGTTTTATCTCTTTGGGCGGTGCGTCACAGTAGGCGGAAACCTTTTGTGTTACCGCCGATATTGAAAGAGTTGTAAGATCGCTCGGAATATAAATTGTGTATTCGGTAACGTCATTGCTTATCTCGGGATACACAAAACCGATATTACAGTTCACCGACTCAAGATAGTTGTTTGAGTTTTTATCGTAAAACTCGGCGTTTTTGTAGTTAAAATTATACAGTGCCGAGCCGCTTGAAAACTCAAGGGTGACAACGATTCCCGTCTGATGTTTCATTTCGTCATACTTATAGTTGACAAACAGATTTGCCTCGCCTTCAATTTTGTATGACGCAAGCGTAGGCGTTGTGCCGACTTCCTTAAGAATAAGCAAATAGTCGTGGGTTTCAGGGTCAAAAGTTGAGTTGATTTCGGCATTGTTAAAAGAGATGTCAACAAGCACCGGCTCCTCCGCCCCATCTGCTGCAAGCACGCCAAACGGCAGTGCGGCAAATAGCATAACGCATATTAATATTGCTGTAACAGTTTTTTTCACGGTACACCTCACGGCTGTTAATCGCATATATACGCAGTAACCGACTGCTCACGCAGTGCTGCAACAAGTTTCTTTGTATTATAAGAAGACTCGATTATATATGCCTGACTGTTATTAAGCGGTTTAAGTTTTTTTACATCGTTTGCGGCAGTTTTGGCAGGTATTTTAACCCGTACTGCCTCAAGAATTTTAATGTTTGCGTCAATATCCCGATAAAGTTTTTTGGCAAGCGTTTCATATCCGTCGCCGTACTTTTTGGAAATATCTTCGGGCAAATCGCAGCTGTCGAGTACAAACACCGTGACGCCGTATGCCTGAAGTTCCGAGATAATATCTTTAATGTAGTTGTAAGTGAAATCGCTGTTGGGATTAAGGTAATAGTTACCGTCCCCGTCCTTGTACAGTTTTTTGCCGGTCTTAACTGCAGCGTCGCTCGCCTGAAGCGGTACAACATTATCTTTGTAGCAGTGAACAACAGCAACAGGCAGAATATCGTTTGAAAGCATAGCTTTTATAGACTGTGCAGGCTTTGCTGCGGCTGAATTCATAGCAGAAAAAGTGTCAACCGACGCAAGAGTTGAAGTGTAGCCCACTGTTCCGTCGGCACGCTTTGCCTCAAAAGCAACGGCTGTAAGTCCGTCGGTTTCAGCCTGATTAATCACCGCCGAAAGCATAACGGAAGCGTCCAGACTTATTCCGTCGGTGAGACTCGCCTCAAAATTAATCTGCATATCCGAAAGTTCGCCCGCCTCGGTTACGCTTTCGCCTATATGTTTTGCAGGCTCGGCGTGACGTGTAATATACACGTCCATTATTATGTACCCCGCCGCTACAAGAACAGCACAGCACACAAAAACAACGAGCCTTCTGAGCCTTGTTTCGCTCTTATTCTTGCTGTCTGCGGAATAGCCGCTCTGCTTAGGACGTTTGTAGTCGAATTTGTCCGAAGTGCCGCCCTCAATGTATTTGTCTGCAAAATCTATTTTTCTGCCGACTTCAGGTTCCGTCCACTTCTGATTTCGCTTTTTATCGTCGTAAAACCGTCTTTTTTTCATTACTCTTCACTGTGGTTGCGTGCGTTGTTTTTAAGCACTTCGATAGCGTCCGACGGACAGTCGCTGCCAAACACAGCCGAGCCTGCAACAAACACATTTGCACCTGCTTTTGCGGCAAGCTGAACCGTTGAATAATCAACGCCGCCGTCAACTTCAATATCTATATCCGAGCTTATGTTTCTTATTGCCTCTATTTTGGGCAGAACCCGTTCCATAAAACTCTGACCGCCAAAGCCGGGCTCAACCGTCATAACAAGCACCATAGCAAGTTTGCTGACATACGGCAGGACTGCATCAACAGGCGTATCGGGTTTTATTGCAATAGCGGGCTTTTTGCCCAGGAACAGAATTCTGTCAATCGTAGCTTCTACATTGCTTTCGCTTTCAATATGAAAACAGATTATGTCTGCCCCTGCCTTTGCAAAAGCGTCAACATAGTCGTACGGATTGCTTATCATAAGGTGAACGTCAAACGGAATGTCGCACACACGCTTTATCGCTTTGATAACGGGGATTCCGATTGTGATGTTGGGCACAAAGTGACCGTCCATAACGTCAATATGAACCAAATCCGCATTACTGATTCTGTTAAGTTCCGACTCCAGATTTGCGTAGTCGCTTGATAAAATTGAAGGTGAAATCTTGATATCCATATACTGCTCCAATTTAAAATCCTTTTTGTATTTGGTATTATACTATTATGGCACATTAAAGTCAAATGTTTTAAAACCGTTTTGTTTAAACACATTTACAAAAAAGTTACAATATTTACAGAAAAATAACATAAAGTACTTGAAACTTACGGAAATGTGATGTATTATATACTTTGTATAAATAGAGGTATGCCCTTTGGCACACCCAATAAACAAGTTAGGAGATAACGCCGTGATTGAATTCAAAGATGTCACTAAAATATATGACAGCAACGGCACCAAAGCACTGGACAATGTTAACATTAAGATTGAGGATGGCGAATTTGTATTCGTTGTAGGTTCATCCGGTGCAGGCAAAAGTACCTTTTTGAAACTGATTATGCACGAGGAAAAGCCGACCGAAGGCGAGGTTATTGTCAACGGTTATGCATCATCAAAACTCAAAAAGCGTAAGGTTCCGTATTACAGAAGAACTATGGGAATCGTATTTCAGGATTTCAGAATTATTCCTAAGATGTCCGTTTATGACAACGTAGCGTTTGCTATGCGTGTTATCGGTGCCAAGGAGGCAGAAATCAGAAAACGTGTTCCTTACATTCTTAACCTTGTTGGTCTTTCCAAGAAAGCACGTTCTATGCCAAACGAACTTTCGGGCGGCGAGCAGCAGCGTGTTTCGCTTGCAAGAGCACTCGTAAATAACCCTGACCTCATTATTGCCGACGAGCCTACGGGTAACGTTGACCCCGAAATGAGCCACGAGATTGTTGACCTTCTTACAAAGATTAACAACTCGGGAACAACCGTTGTTATGGTTACTCACGAACACGAGCTTGTACGCTCTTTCCAGAGACGGGTAATAGTTATTCAGAACGGACAGGTTGTATCCGACACGCCTGACCCGACCTTTGCAAAGTTCAAGACAAAGGAGCAGGAAAAGGTTACGGATATGTTCTACTATGAAGAGGACGTTAAGCAGGAAAACGTAAGCGAGGTATTTGACAATCTCGAAGACATTATCAGTATCAGCGATGACGACGCTGAGCCGAAGCCTGCCGACGAAACAACCTCTGACGACGAGAACGGGGGTGAGCAGTAATGAACTGGACAAGCTTAAAATACCTTATTAAAGAAGGTTTTCGCAACACCTGGTCAAACAGAATGATGTCTGTTGCGTCTATCTGCGTACTGCTCTCGTGCCTTGTTATCATCGGTTCCACCGCAATGATATTCCTCAACATAAATTCGCTTGTTGACAAGATTGAAGAGGAAAACGTTATTATGGTTTTTGTTAACGACAGAGACAAGGACCGCAATATTATCATTGACGAAGAAGGCGTTAACGAAATCGGCGAACAGCTTAAAACAATCGACAATATTGAAAGCATTGAATTTGTAAGCAAAGAGGACGGCTGGGAGGCTCAGCTCGACACTATGGAGGACGCACAGGCAGAGTTCTTCAGTTCGGTAAGTAACGACATTCCTCTCCCCGACTCATACAAACTTACAGTTAAGGATTTAAGCAAGTTCAAGCAGACCGTTGCCGATATTAAAAACATAAACACCACTCTGAGCGAGGCAAACACTCCGCTCGGTCAGGTGCTGAGGGATAACAAACAAGAGGCAATTACCATCAGAGAAAACAGCGACCTTGCCCGCAAACTCGATACAATAAGCCGTGGCATAAGCATTATCGCAGTTGTAATTATATCGGTACTGTTTGCAATTTCGCTGTTTATTATTTCAAACACAATCAAACTTACGGTTTACTCACGCCGCCTCGAAATCAGCATTATGAAATCGGTTGGTGCCACAAACTCGTTTGTAAGGCTGCCGTTTGTTGTTGAAGGCTGCGTACTTGGAATAATATCGGGTATTATATCGCTCGGTGCGGTATGGGGAGTTTACGAACTCGCAATTCACAGTTTCGGCGACTTCCTTGCAGAACTTAAACTCGTTGCCCTGCCGTTTACGGATTATGCATTGCCGATGCTCGGCGTGTTCATCGCAATCGGTATAGTAAGCGGTGTAGGCGGCTCGCTCATAACCATGAGAAGATATTTGAATAAGGAAGGCAGTGAGATTAGTGAAATTTAAAAAATCGGCAAAAATTATATCTGTTCTCCTGAGTCTTTGCCTTATTTTCGGCACGCTGAGTTCTACCGCATTTGCCAAGAGTACTGCTGAACTGAAAGACAAAAAGGCAAAAATTCAGCAGGAAATTGACGACGCCGAAAAGGAAATTGACAAACTCAAGGGTAAAAAAGAAGAAACGCAGGAATACATTACTGCACTTGATAAAAAAATCAAGTTAAAGCAGGACAAGATTGACGCTCTTCAGGAAGACGCTGACGCACTGCAAAGCGAAATCAACTCTGTTCAGAAAAATATTGACAAAACCGAAAAGAATATTGAAAAAACGCAGGCAAACATCGACAAAAAGCAGGCTGAGTTTGACAAAACATACAGCGAATACTGTGAAAGACTGCGTGCAATGTATGTTTCGGGCAGTGTGAACAATCTTGAAGTTCTGCTCACAAGCAGCGACATCAGTACAATTCTCACAAGGTCGCAGATGATAAGGTCTGTGTCCGAGCAGGACAGTGCCGCTATGGATTCGCTTATGAATCAGATGAGCGAAATTGAAAAAGAAAAGGCTGAGCTCGAGCAGGACAGAATTAAACTTAACGAGAATAAGAAAAAACTGAAAGCCGACAAGAAAAAACTTGACGACAATATTTCTGAAATTGAGTCTGAAAAGTCAAAACTTGACAGCGAGGTTGCAGAGCTTAACGCAACTATGAAAAAACTGTCGAGCCAGACTGCCGAGTATCAGGAAACCATTGAAGACAACGAGGCTGAACTTGCAAAGGTGCAGAGTGAAATTGACGCTGCGTATGCAAGAGCGTCACGAGGCAGCGGTGGAACAGGTTCAATCAGCGGCAGTACGGGCGGCGGTTCGCACAGCGGCAGGCTTGGTTACCCGACTGATTACCGTTCAATATCGGCAGGTTATCCAAACTATTCGAGCGGTCGTTATCACGGCGGCATTGACTTCCCCTGCCCTACAGGCAGTGCGGTTTATGCGGCTGCATCAGGAACTGTAATTCTCGCTAAAAAGCTTTATTACAGCTACGGTCACTACATAATAATCGACCACGGCGACGGACTTTCAACTCTTTACGCACACAACTCGCAGCTTAACGTAGGCGTAGGCGACCATGTTTCCAAAGGACAGATTATCGCCCGCAGCGGTTCAACAGGCAACTCAACAGGACCGCACTGCCACTTTGAAGTGCGTGTAAACGGCTCAAGAGTTAACCCGCTCAATTATCTGTAGAATCACTAAGGCACATCATCTGATGTGCCTTAATTTTTTGTTATTGAAAAGCACTTTCATTTGTGCTAAACTCTTATTATGCGAAATCAGGAGAAATCAACTATCAGAAAAGTCGGCTTTCATAAAAGCGAAAGCATATATTTGATTATCAGAGGACTTGAAGTCGGTATTGCTTCGGGTCTTGTTTGCGTTTTATACAGATTTGCACTAAAGTACGCAGAAGAGGGGCTTATGCTCACGCTCGACTATGTTAAAAGCAGCCCCGTGCGAATTGCACTGTGGCTTGCACTTTTATGTGTTCTCGGCGTGCTGGTAAGTTACATAAACAAGTGGGAACCCGATGCGGCGGGCTCGGGAATTCCGCAGACCTCGGGCGAAATCCGTGGCTATTTTTCGCTTAACTGGTGGCGTGTAATAATCGCAAAATTCATCGGCGGCACAACCTCGGTGTTCAGCGGTCTGTCACTTGGCAGAGAAGGACCGTCAGTACAGCTTGGAGGTATGGCGGCAAAAGGAGTTGCCAAGGCTACAAAGTCTGACAAAACCACTGAGCTTCGTATGATTTCCTGCGGTGCGGGTGCGGGTATGGCTGCAGCGTTTAACGCACCGATTGCAGGCACTATGTTTGTTCTTGAGGAAATACACCACTCGCTCGACAAGTCAATGCTGTGTATGAGTATTGTAGCAAGCATTACTGCCGATTACATATCCATTGCATTTTTCGGTCATCAGACCACGTTTAACTACGACACCGTAACCCTTGCACTGCACCACTACTGGATACTTGTACTTATGGGTCTTGTACTCGGCGTTGCAGGTGCGTTTTACAACGTGTTTATGGTCACCGCACAAAAACTGTTTAAAAAAATCACAAAAATTCCGCAGCCTGTAAAGTTTGCATTCGTATTTCTGGTAAGCGGCATTGTCGGACTTACAATTCCGCAAATCGTCTGCGGCGGTCACAGTATGGCAGAAACGCTGATGACCAAACGTCCCGAACTAACAGTGCTTGCATTTTTGCTTGTTGCAAAATTTTTGTTCGGTGCGTTCTCGTTCGCATCGGGAGCCCCCGGCGGCACACTCTATCCGCTTTGCGTACTCGGTGCATATATCGGTGCAATATTCGGTAACATCGCTATTAATAATATAGGTATACGTGGAGGACTCTACGAGGAATTTGTTGTAATAGGTATGGCAGGTCTGTTTTCGTCAATAGTACGTGCTCCGCTAACAGGAATAATACTTGTGTTTGAACTTACGGGCGATATGCATTCGCTACTGCCGATTGCTACGGTAAGCCTTATTGCTTACGCCGTGGCGAACACTATCGGCACTGCCCCGTTTTATTCAATACTCTTTGAAAAAGCAGTGGAAAACACCGACTCCCCCGTTATCAATACAAAAGAAACCGAAAAGGTTATTCAGACATTTGTTATTCCCGTAGGCAGCAGCGTTGCAGGCAAAACCATAGCAGATATTGACTGGGGTAAGCACTGCGTTATCGTTTCGGTAGAACGGGGCGAAACACCAATCACGCCTAAGGGCGACACCGAACTTAAAGAAGGCGACACCCTTGTTATACTCATATCGCAGCGTCGCTTTTCGCAGGACGTACAACGCATATGCGATATGATAAAAAAATAAATCCTTGACATTATAATTTAATCTTGTTATAATGTTATGGCTTGCAGTGGCAAGTAAATATCCTTGCGTGAGGAAAATCACGCCAATGTCCAGAAGGAGGTGCTAAGAATGGCATTAAGAAATTACGAAATCGTGATGGTTTACTCTCTTACAAAGGGTGACGAGGCAGTTGAATCTCTTAAGACTAAGTTCACTGACCTTATTTCTAAGAATGGCACTCTCGGCGAAGTTGAAGAATGGGGCAAGAGAAAACTTGCTTATCCTATCAACTACGAAACAGAGGGTTACTATGTTCTTATCAACTTTGCAAGTGAAGAAGACTTCCCGGCTGAGCTTGACCGTGTAATTAATATTACCGACGGCGTGCTCCGTTCACTCATCATCGCTAAAGGTGAGTAAGGAGGCATACTATGATTAATATGGTAGCCTTAATGGGCAGACTCACTTCTGAGCCTGAACTTAAAACCACACCGAGCGGCGTTTCGGTTCTCCGCTTTCAGATTGCCTGCGACAGAAGTTATCAGTCACAGGGTCAGGAAAGGCAGGCGGACTTTATCGACTGCGTTGCGTGGAGACAGAGAGCTGAATTTATCAGCCGTTACTTCCACAAAGGCTCGATGATTGCAATTGAGGGTTCAATTCAGACTCAGAACTATACCGATAAGAACGGTAACAACAGAAAATCAGTTGAGGTCGTTGCAAACAACGTTTCGTTCTGCGGCTCAAAGGCAGACAGCGGTGCTGCTCCTATGCAGGAGTACAACCAGCCTGCACCGAGTTATGCAAGTGCTGACAACAGCGATTTTGAAGAAATTGTTGACGACGACGATGACCTTCCATTCTAAGAATTATTAAAGGAGAAAAACTATGGCATACAATAAAGGCCCGAGAAAGGGACGCAGAAAGGTTTGTCAGTTTTGTGCAGAAAGGGTAGAAACTATTGACTACAAGGACGTAGCAAAGCTCAAGAAATTCACTTCTGAAAGAGCAAAGATTCTTCCCCGCCGTGTAACAGGCACATGTGCAAAGCATCAGAGAGAGCTCACAACAGCTATCAAGAGAGCTCGTCACCTCGCACTGCTTCCATACATTTCAGACTAAATAGCACAAACAAAGCCTCTGCAACAACCGTTGCAGAGGCTTTTATTCATATTGACAGCAAATCTATTGTTTAGTATAATATATATGTATTATATTATTTAATTTTTTAGTTTAAATTACGCACATTCTTTGGTATATGCATATAAAATCAAATGAAAAGGAGAGAATATGAACAGTTTTATTGAATACATAAACTCCGTTTTGCCAGACGATGAAAACGATACTGTTATGTACAAATTCAAGAAAAAAACGTATGACGAAATGAATGAACGCAAAAGTGAAGTTTCAGCACGTGGAATTCACAATGAAAAAGTAATTGATGATTTAATTATTAGTGAACATCCCAATTTACAGAAAGAGTTTGAAGAATACAGTGCAAAAGAACGTGCTAAAGCAAAAGCAAAAAGAAATGTCATTTTAAACACTGTAGGTTCCGTAATTTATCTTATCGCTACCGTTGTGATTTATCTTGCGATAAGTTTTTCTACACACGACTGGGGTACAACCTGGGCTATTATTGTAGACGGCGTACTGATTTGGGTCGGTTACATACTGTTCCTCGGTGTTAAACGTATTACTGAAATGCGTAGAATTTTTCATATTTTTGCAAGGATACTGCTGGCGGGTATGAATATTGTTCTTACCGTTGCTGTTTTTATTTTCATAATTGCAACTACAGACCTGCCAAAGTCATGGGTTACAATTATATTCGGTTTGATTAGTATGTTTGTGTGCGACGGTGCATTCGCAGTTCTTATGAAGCACAAGTTTGCAATTATAAACTGCCTGCTTTATATACCTGTAATTGCAACATTTACATTTATCATATTCGGTGCACTTGAAGTAATGAAATGGAGTATTGCGTGGATTATTATTCCGCTGTCGCTGATTGTGGACCTGGTAGTAATCCTGATTGCAATTGCAAAAAACAAACAGAGTAAGTTGGAGGTTGCTGACATATGGAACGAAAACTAAATGCAGAACTCTGGGATAAAATGCATTATCTTTTTCGTGATTTTAACGATAGAATGGTGCATGTTCAGCTCGACTATGATTTTGAAATAAATATTGAAGCACTTAAAACCGTACTGTTTTGCTTTTTTGAAAAGGCACCCGTTCTGCACTCCTCTTTTTACGACAATAAAATTCATCCGTACTGGAAGGTTGAAGATTACCACATCAACGATGTTTTAACTGTTAAAGAGGTCAGTGACGATGAGCTCGACAAGGAAGTCAACGATTTTCTTGTACAATATATACCGCCCGACAATCATATACAGATGAAAGTTGCGGTATTCAATCACAGCGGCAAATCAACACTTTGCCTTGTCGAAAATCATATGTGTATGGATGGCGGAGACCTTAAGTACTTTCTTAAATCGCTTTGTAAAAACTACAACCGTTTTGTTGAAGAAGGCATAAGCCCGACCGAATTAAAAACCGGCACACGTTCATATGAAGCAGTGTACGAAGACTTTACCGCAACAGAACGCAAAATGGCTAAGAGCCTTTATAAAAATATTAACACAAAAGACGACCACGGTTTTCCTCTTACGCCAAATAATATTGCCGACTCATCGTTTATTGCAAAGCGTAAACTTTCTGCCGAAAAATTTGACAAAATCAGGGCAGCAGGCAAAAAAAGAGGTGCTACTATTAACGATATGCTGCTAACGGCATATTTTTACAGCCTCTATGAGCTTGCAGGCTTTGACCCGAACAGCAGCATATCAATCTCGTGTGCTATCGACCTTCGTCGCCATATCAAAAACAGCGACGACACCGGTATGACTAATCAGACGGCGTGGATGCAAACCCGTGTTCCGCACAGGGGTAAGGATATATTTGAAACACTCGATTATGTAATCAAGTCTTCAAACGACTTTAAGCGTGACAGATTTATGGGACTGCACGGCTTGCCGCTGCTTTCACTCGGTTATAAAATTATGCCGCACGCTGCAAGCGAGGAAATAATAAAAGTCGGTTACGCAAATCCTTTGCTTGCTATGAGTAATATCGGTATACTTGAAGCCGATAAACTTGCACTCGAAGGACACGAACCTTGTGACGGATTTTTAAGCGGTGCAGTAAAATATAAGCCGTATGTGTTGCTGTCTGTAACGTCTATGCGAAAAGAACTTACACTTTCAATGTGTGTAAAAGGTAATGAGCAGGACAAAATTATAGTGAACAGATTTTTTGATTTGCTTGAAAAATCAATAGACCTGCTGATTGAATAAGACTTGGGCACTCCATATTAGGCAAGGTGCGGTAACGAAGGATAGGTTTTGACTTTGTCCTTTTACCCCTAAAACAATTAAAAATTCCCTGAATACTTGCGTATTCAGGGAATTTTATAATTCCATTATTACGGACGCCGTATAGTCCTTAATTTCAATTTATGCTTTTTTTCTTTTTCTTTCAATAATAAGGTATATGAATATTACCGCTGATGCTGAAGCTGCCGCAAGAGCCGAAATCAGCACGAAATCCGAATTACCTGTTGCAGGCGACGTTTTTGAAGTGTCCCCTCCCTCTGAGGAAGAACCGCTATCGCTTTCTTTTTCCGTTGCAGTCTCAATGAGGGCGTACGGGCTGAAGTGATTTGCCCAAAAAGCCAGATAATCTATTCCGTCAATGGTAATTATGCTTTCTTCAAAATCAATGTCAGAGCCTTCCATAATCAAAACAGCTTCCAAATCATTTTTATCCCAACCTTCGGGAATCTGTATCAGAACTCTGACCTTACCTGCTATTTTTCCGCTGATTTTTTCTTGTTTAGCGTTAAACAATTCTAATTCAAAGAGTGCTATATTTTCAAATTTGTAGGTGTTGTCTAACTGCGACATAAGCTCGTTGTATCCTTCGGAGCCCGATTCTACAGAAGTGCTCTTTATTGTCGTGCCGTCGGGTAATACTTTGTATGGGTCTTGTAAAATTATATTCAGCTTCTGTCCGTTATACTCAGCACTGCTGCCGTCGGTGTTTATGCTTAGCTCCTCCGTCTGTTTACACGTTTCGCATTTATACTCGGCGGAGACGTCCCCGATGGTGGAGGGTATCACCTCCCACTGGTGCCCGCCTTGCGTAGCGGTCTGATATTCGCCGCCGCAGGCAACGCATTTGGCTTTTTCGCCGCAGGTTGCCGCTCCGCCGTAGTGTGCTTCGGCGTATTCGCATATTTTGCATTTATGCTGCTTGGGATTGCCTGCGTCGGGCTGCCACGTGTGCCGCTCTTTGGCTGAGCATTCGGTGCATTTATGCTCTGCATAGTTCTTATCATTAATAACCCAGTTGTGTGCTTCGGCTTTATTGCAACGGGAGCATTTATGCTGTGCGGCGTTACTGCTGTCTTTTCCCCAGTTGTGTACATAGGTGAAGGTGCCGCCGGATGTTTTGGTTACGTCAGAGCCGCCGCCCCCTTCATCGCCGTTACCTAATGAAGCATATTCAATCCTGAAACTGTCTCCGGAGGTAACGATACCGGTATCCTGGAATAAACCTTTATTGAAATTGCACGGAATGGTTATTGAGCTTAGCTTTTCGCAATCAACAAATGCACTCATACCGATAGAAACCAATCCCGTACATTCCGACATGTCAAGAGATTTAAGAGATGTGCAGCTGCCGAAAGCACTGCTGGTCAACGCTGTTACGCTATAAGTTTTACCGTCGTGCTTAACCGTACCCGGAACCTTTATTTTGGTAATAGTTTCGGGGTCAAGATTTTCATTGAACGCCGCCATTACGGTGCAGTCCTCGCTTCCGCTTTCCTCTGAGGTAACCAAAAACATAAGGCTGCCTTCCTCAAAAAAGTCGTCAACCGCCGCCATCGCCGTAAAAGGCACGCTCATTGTTATCAGCAGTACCGCTAACAGAGATGAGAGTAACGCTTTGATGGGTTTTGCCGTGGCTTTTGAAAAAACCATAATTCACTCCTCCTGATTAATTTTAATTTCAACACAATTATATATTAATTCGGATTTAAAATCAACAATAATAATTCATTTCGTTTTTTACAGAAATTCTCATTTTCTCTTTTACATATATTCCTTATTTATGTGCAAAATATAACAGTAACGATTATGAATTAAGGGTGAGAATTATGAAAGCAACAGGAATTGTAAGAAGGATTGACGACCTCGGACGAATTGTAATACCAAAAGAAATCCGCAGGTCGTTCAGAATAAAGGAGGGCGACCCGTTGGAGATTTATACCGATGCGGAAGGCGAAGTGATTTTTAAAAAGTACTCGCCGATTGGTGAGTTGTCTAACTTTGCAGGACAGTACGCAGAGGTGCTGCACAAAAACGGCGGACTGCCGATTGCAATTATGGATAACGACCACGTTATCGCCTGCTCCGGCATAAGCAAGCGTGAGGTGCTTGAACGCAGAGTCACAAAGAGTATGGAAGAACTTATGGAAAACAGGGCAATCCACATAAAGACGGATTCTGTGCCCGGCATTAACGCAATCGAGGGTTACGACCGCCAGGCTGAAGTGGTTTATCCTATTGTATATGGCGGTGACGTCAGCGGTGCAATCGCTTTGCTTGAGGACGACAGTCACGAGCTGCCAAGCGAAACAGATATAAAGCTTGTGCAGGTTGCGGCAGCATTCCTTGGTAAGCAAATGGAATGAAATTATGTGCAATTTGTACAAAATATTCTTAATTCATTTGTTTAAAATAGATAAACAGTAGAAACCTGCAGAAAACACTTGCATTTTTAAAATTGCGGTGTATAATGTGAAACAAGTTGAGGGGAGAACGGACGATAACCAACTGGTCCACCCTCGTTTACATATAACAACTACGGTCGTAAAACGGCCTTTAAATATAGCTTTTTAGATTTTTTACATAAATTTTACTCCACAAACAAAGAGGGCACGGCGTTATACCGTGCTCTCTTTGTTTTATTTTACTGTAAATGAACCGATGTTGTTTTCGTCGTAGTCAACAGCATAAACTGTACTGCCTATATTTACCACACGGCTGACTTCAAAGTCGCTTTGATATTTTTTAACAACTTCGATTTTGCCGCCTTTTTCTTTAAACACGAGGGCACCGCCACCGTAATCGTCAAAACTGCCTACCGGAATTGCAACATAATCTCGGTCATAATTTCTGAGGATTGCTTTGTGCGTATACTGTGCCTCGCTGTAACAGTAGCTGTAAACTTTTTCGTCAAGCACCTTCGGTTTGTTTTTATCGCTAATGTCAAACAGCACTGCTTTTACGCCTTCGGCGACGGTTCCGCCCCACTCGCTGTCGGAAGTTGAGTAACCTATGCCAAGCAGCTTATCCTCGCCGATTGGTACAAGATTTGTTGAAAAGCCGTCAATCTTGACTTCGCCCTTTATTTGGGGCTTTTGAGGATTTGAAAGGTCTATTACAAACAGTGGGTCGGTTCTCTCAAATGTGATTACGTATGCGTAGTCGTCGATGTACTTGACCGCCTCTATGTGTTCGTTTTTCGCAAAGTTTTCAACCTCGCCAACCTTCTTCAAGTCTTTGTCGAGTACAAAGAGTTTGTTTACGTCTTTGCCGTCTTTTGTGTTGGTTGTGGTGGCAACACGCAGGTAGCCGTCCTTTTCGTCAAACGCCCACTGGTTGTTTGTGTATCCCTCTACAGTACCCGTTGACTGTTCTTTTAGGGTGCCGTCAGAGATACTGTACTTCAGAATTTCGGTAGTGAGTTTTAAGCTTTCAGTTTTGCCGCTGCTTTTAACTCTGTTGCCGTAATCCGTGCAGGCAACATAAAGGTTTTGAGTGTTGCAGTACACGTTATCTGCACCGCCGAGAACTGCTTTGACCTTGTGAGTAACCTGCTTACCGCTTGAAGTGTCAAGAACGCCTACCACTGCATAACCCGGGGTTGAGCAGCACTCGAACGCACAGATGTCTTCTGCGGGTATTTTTTCAAATCCGCCATCCCCGTTGGAACAGTAAGGCACTTTCCTTCTGTCATAGGCGTAAAAATTAGAGATTACGTACAGACTGCCGCCCGTCATTCTGGAGGTGCTGTAAGAACCGCTCTGGCGGAATTCGTCAGTCTTTTTCACATTAGCCCTGTCGGTTATGTCGTACGACATCACAACCGTGCCGAAATCACCGTCGTCAAAGTTATAATCTGAGCCAAGCAGATAAATCGTATCTCCGCTGAGATACATCTCTTCAAATATTTTGTCGCCGTTATCATTGTTATCAACGGTTATCTTTGAGCAGAACTCAGCCTTGCCGTCGCTCACGGAATATATCATCAGAGTATCGCCCGTGCTGTCGATATAATAAATGTAATTCCCGTCGGTTTTGATTATGTCTGCCTCGTCAACGCCTTCGACCTGAGTGTAGGTTGTGCTATGCGAGGGTGCGGCAGGATTTGCCGACGTGGCTCCGTCTGCAGCAGTTTCGTTTTTTGCAAACACGCCGCCCTTAAAGTATTTAAAGCGGGTGCTTTCCTCTGCTCTTATGTCGTTGATAAATTTTTCAATCTCATCATAACTTTTAAAGTTACGCACGCCGCTCAGCTCTACGCTTGCAGTGTTCGCCGACGGCTCTACTTTGCCCTGATTTTTGTTGAGCGTCTGCACCGAAAGAAAAGCTCCGAACGCTATAACAAAGCACGCCGCTACGGCAACCACAGGTTTTACAAAGCGGGTTTTTCTGTTATTCATTTTAATAATGTTCCCATTTTTTTGCTCGAGTTTTTCTTCTATTTTATCAAAGCCGAGCGATTCGGGAGCATTGATATTTTCGCTTTCAAATTTTGACGTGATAAATTCCAAATCCTTATTATCCATACTAATCACTCCAGAAATTCTCTCATTTTCTTAAGACTGCGTGACAGTTTTGAACGCACTGAACCTGCGGTTATGCCAACTGTTTTTGCTATTTCTTTGCTGTTGAACCCCGCAACAGCCGAAAGAAGAACAATCTCTTTTTCGTCATCACTCAGATGATTAAGTGCGTTTTGAAGTTCTGTTTTCAGCACTGCGGTTTCCGCCGAGTTGTCAAAAAGTCTGTCGCTAAAGTCGTCAATGTTGCTGTTTTGCCTTAGCTGTGCCTGACGCTTTATCTGTGCGTTACAGGTAAAATACAAAATGCGGAATATCCACGACGGAAAAGCCTGTGGCTTTTTCAGTTTGCCAATCTGCGTATACGCAGATACAACGCAGTCCTGCACGGCGTCCTCTGCGTCCGTTTCACTTTGCAGACGGTAGAACGCATAGCGGTACAGTCTGTCTTTGTACAA
>SVQF01000011.1 GCA_015065445.1 Oscillospiraceae bacterium
TAATTTTTGTTACTGACGCCGGAGAAAGATGCTCTTTTTCATTTTTGCTGTAAAGGACTTCGTTTGTGTCCATACACATAAGTATTGCGGATTTTGCTTTTATACCGTCGTCTTTATCGTTTTTTGCGTAAACAGTAAATGTTACAGATACCACTAAAACGACTGTAAGTATAAAAGAAATAGCTTTTTTCATAATCATCACCAATTATAATTATTCAAACAATGTTGTATTAATGATATAAATTTGTTATAATAATACAAATATTTTATGAGGTGCAACAATGAAAGCTGCATTTTACACCTTAGGTTGTAAGGTAAATCAATACGAAACAGAATATATGGCAGAACTGCTTGAAAGAGCCGGCTTTGAAATAGTTAAGCCAAGCGAGGAGGCAGACTACTACATAATAAACTCCTGTACTGTCACAGCTACTGCGGACCAGAAAACAAGGCAGAATGTAAGAAAGTTCAAACGTAAGCATCCCAAGTCTGTTGTGGTACTCACAGGATGTATGCCGCAGGCTTTTCCCGAACAGGCAAATAGTATGCAGGAGGCTGACATCGTTCTTTCAAACAAAAGTAACGACTGCATTTTAGACTTAATCAACAGATACAACTGCGATAAAAACAGGATTGTAGATATTGAATTACACAAATCAGGAGATGAATTCAAGCCTTGCAATATTACAAGGTTTTCTGAGAGAATTAGGGCTTTTGTAAAAATTGAGGACGGCTGCGACAGATTCTGTTCATACTGTATTATTCCGACCTCACGAGGCAGAGTGCGTTCAAAAGACCCCAAAGAGTTAAAGAAAGAAATAAAAACACTCGGTGAAAACGGAATAAAAGAGATTGTTCTTGTAGGAATTAATCTGTCTTCATACGGCAAGGGCTTTGATTACAATATTGTTGACGCAGTAAAGATTTGTGCAGAAGACAAAAATATTATGAGAGTTCGCCTTGGCTCGCTTGAGCCCGACCATATTACAGGCAAAATTATTGACGAACTTGCGAAGATAGATAAGTTTTGCCCCCAGTTTCACATTTCGCTGCAAAGTGGTTGTAACAAAACGCTAAAAGATATGAACAGGCACTATACAGCTGAAGAATACAAAGAGCTTTGCGACAATCTTAAGGCAGCATTTTCAGACTGCACGCTCACAACAGACGTGATGGTTGGATTTAATGATGAAAACGAAGATGACTTTAGCGAGTCAAAGGCGTTTGTTAAAGAAATTGGCTTTCAGAAAGTGCACACGTTCCCCTATTCAGAGCGAAAAGGAACTGCCGCATCAAGAAAGGGCGACAATGTTCCTAAATCTGTAAAAGAAAAGCGTGCCGCCGAAATGATTAAACTCACAGACAGTATGCGTGAAGAATATATGAACAGCATAGTTGGAAGCGAAGTAACTGTACTTTTTGAAAATGCTGTTGCAAACGGTATTTATCAAGGTTATACAAAAAATTATATTCCCGTAAGAGTTGAATGCGACAGCGATATAATAGGTAAAGAACTCAGTGTTACACTTAAAAATTATGATATAGCAAACGATTTGCTTATTGCATCACTTTAAGCATATTCTCAACTTCTTTTTTGCACAGTTTATTATCAAGGCAACCGTATGAAAATACATAAAAACCACGTACTTCTTCTATTTTTGACAAATAAGTTATCTGTCGCATTATGATATTATCGTTGTTTTTGAATTCATTAATAATGCTTTTATCTTCCTGAGCGGCGTATTTATCTGCTTTACCTGCCTTATAAAGCGGCAGACCTATATATAATGGCTTATTGGTAATTCCTACCCATTTTTTTACGGTAAACATAAACGGCTGATAGATATTTCTGAAACCGAAATAGATCTGAGGGCAAATATAATCGCAAAATCCGTCATCAGAAGCCCATTTTTCAACATCGGCATACAGTGTTTCGTAGTCATTCTTTATATTAGAGGCAGGGCTGATGCCAAATTTTACGTTGCTGTTTATTTCTTTTATGTGTGTGTAAACCTCTGAAATCATATTGTTAACACAGTAACGGCGAAAGTCAGCAAGGTTCTTTTTTCCGCCGTTGTTTACATATGCTTTGTACTCTTTACTATCAATCTTTTTACTTTTAACAGGATAAAAATAGTCGTCAAAATGAATGGAGTCAACAGGATAATTTTCCGCTATCTCACCTGCTCCGTCTACAATCAGTTCTATAACATCTTTGCTTGCAGGATTAAAATATATTCCTTTTTTAGTGACGTACACATTGGACTTTTTTTTACTGTTATACCACACTTTCGCCATATTGTTATCGGCAAGAGAGTCAATATCGTTACTGTTACTGACTCGGTATGGATTAACCCAGGCTTCTATCTTTAAGCCGTTATCTTTAGCAGCATTACACATTATACTAAGCGGGTCGTACGAAAGCTTATCACCCTGTTTTTTTACTGCATAAGAACTTGACGGATAATAATCAGACTCATACAAAGCGTCAGCAAACGGACGCACCTGAACGGTAACCGTATTAAATCCCATTTCAGCTACTCTTTTAAATGCGTCTTTAATGCTTTTTGTAAATTCTTCTGAGCGTCTTCCCTTAATCATATCCGACAGTTCATAGTATGTAAACCACACTGATTTAACATAATCCGAGTCATATTTAATTATAGACGCATTTTCAGTTGTGAATTCAGTATTTACCGCATCTAATGAACATGCGGACATTAAAAAGCAAAACAATACAGTTATAAGTATAATTTTTTTCACTTGAACACAGCCTTTAATTGTAGTATCATATATAAGAGGTGTACTTATGGAATACAGATTAGGAAATTTCAGAAAAATCAAATCAAGCGGCGAAACAGTTGAACTCACCTGCCCCAAATGTAATAAGAAAGTAAATATGTCGCTTTATTCAAACGGTGAAATCAAGCTTAAGGCGGAACTCCCGTTTGTTTCAACCGGAAGTGTGTACTTTCTTATCTGCCCCTCCTGTGCAGGAATTTTCGGCGTGGATGAAAACCGTGCCAAGACCTTCGACAAAGGTGACAAGCTCGCTATTGGCAACTTTGATTTAAAAGAACTTGATAAGTTTGAAGTTTAATCTTTTATAATTATATGAGAGACTGTAATGAAAAAATTACTTATTATTTTAAGTGTGACAGTGCTTATCGTAACTGTGTTTGCTGCATGCTCTGGTAAACAGACAGAAAACGCTGAGCCAACTACTGTCAATATTGAAGATGTTGAAATTAAGAGCGGCGAAGTCAAAGCAGGAACTTACACTAACGAAACGCTTGGATTTAAGATTTATCTTCCCAAGGGATACAACGTTCAGACAATGGGCGACCTTGTTCTTGACCCCGATAATCTCGATATTCCCGATTATGACTACTTTATTGCAAGCAATGCAAATTCCGTTTCTGTGACTATTAGCAAGAGCGAAAGTAAATCCAAAAACAAATCTGAAAAAAAGTATTCAATCGGCAATTTTGAATACTCGGTTACAGAAAAGAAAGAAAAAAAGGTTTCTACCACAACTTTCTCTGCGTCTCACAAGGACAAAACGGTAGTAATAGAGTTTTCGGGTTTCACTTATGAAGAATCAATAAAGTTCATTGAAAAGAATTTTAAAACATTATAAAAATAACGGCAGGTAACACCTGCCGTTATTTCATTAATTCACGTAGTTTTAACAGTATTCTTTTTTCTTTTCTCGAAACCTGAACCTGTGAAACGCCAAGCATTTTTGCTGTTTCGGTCTGAGTTTTGCCGTCATAATATCTTAGTTTTACAAGTCTTTTCTCTGATTCATCCAGTTTATCGGTTGCTTCAGCTATTGACATCCTCTCAATAATTTCATCACCACGGTCGTCGGGTATGTCAAGATTATCTTCTCCGTCATCATAAAACACGCTGAGAGACTGAACAGGAGTAAGAATAGAAAGAACTTCTGATAATTCGCAAACTTCAATTTCTGAAAGTTCTGCAAGTTCATTAATTGTTGGCTCTCGGAAATTATTACTTAAAAACTTTTCTTTTATTTTTTGAACTTTTAAAGACTTTTCTTTAAGTGATCTCGAAACTTTTATTGTTCCGTCATCTCTGAAAAGCCTTTTTATTTCGCCCATAATTACTGGAACGGCATATGTTGAAAATGCAAAGCCTTTGGTTTCGTCGAAATTATCCGCTGCTTTAATAAGTCCGACGCAACCAGCCTGATACAAATCGTCATAGTCAATTCCCCTGTTTCTGAATCTGTTGGCTATTGAGTGAACAAGTCCGAGATTGTTTACAATAAACTTTTCTCGCTCGGTTTCTACCATTGACTTTTACCGTTTATCTTTTTAATCAGAGTTACTGTTGTTCCTTTACCGCTTGCCGAAGAAACTTTTACCCTGTCGCAGAATGACTGCATAACAGTAAAACCAAGCCCTGCCCTGTCGCCCTCTCCGGTTGTGAACAGAGGCTCCATTGCCTGATTTATGTTATCTATTCCAATGCCTTTGTCTTTGATTTTAATGCTGACAATATTGTTTTGCAGCACCTGTGATGTTATGTAAATTTTGCCGTCGCTGTCTTTATACCCATGTACAATTGAATTTGTAACCGCTTCACTTACAGCGGTTTTTAAATCGGCAAGTTCCTCAATTGTAGGGTCGAGTTGTGAAACAAATGCAGAAACAACTACTCTGCAGAACCCTTCGTTAATACTTTTTGCATTAACCGTAAGTTTAAATTCGTTTAAAATCATAGTTACGACTCCTTTAATATTACAATTCTTGACAGTCCGCTGAGTTCCATAAGTTTTTTTGTCTGTGGCGTTATTCCTCTTACCTCTACGCTGCCTTTAAAATTTTGCATAAGACGGTATCTGCCCATAATCAGTCCTATTCCCGACGAATCCATAAAACTTACGTTTTTAAAATCGAGTATCAGATGTTTTGGCTTTTTAAAGCTTATTACGTTGTCAATTTTCTCACGTATAGCAGAGGCAGAATGATGGTCTATTTCGCCTATTAAATAAGCAATAAGCAAATCTCCGCTTGACTCTATCGTTACATTCACATAGCATCTCTCCAAAAAAATAAATCAATCTGCTATATTTATAACAGATTGATTTAATGTAATTTGCCGAAAAATAAGTTTTATCATATTAAATTTATTATTTCTCGAATTAAATAAAATGACCCGCATATTAATGTAGGTTGATACTTTAATACTTCCGAAGTGTTATTGCACACTGTTACATTCCTACAGTACTTTTGTGCTATTTCAGAAAGTTCTTTTGCCGACATTGAACGTGAATTATCCGGAGTAACAGCGATTATTTTACTGCACTTTGGAGCAATTAAAGATAAATAAGCCTCAACATCTTTATCTTTCATCATTCCTATAACAGCTGTTTCACCGCTGATTTTTGCCTCAAGCATTCTTGCAGCGGCAAAGTTATGTCCGCCGTCAAGAAGTATACCGTTTCTGATTTCCTGTCTTGCGGGAAGATTTACAAGTTCTGTAACGTTACCGATACCGAGTTCACTAAGCACTGCGTTAACAAGACATAAATTATCGTTAATTTCGCCTGTAATCAATTTTTTACACTTGTTATCAAAGTGGTTGCGTAGTTCTGCGTTATAAAGAAAGCAAACAGAATTTTCTCTTAAAATACCGCTTTTTTCTTCAGCAATTTCTTCCACTGTATTGCCGAGGAAATTTGTATGGTCAAGCGAAATAGAAGTAATAACAGAGATATTTTTTTCTTCTACGTTTGTGCAGTCGCCTTTACCGCCCATACCGCATTCAACAACAGCATAGTCAACAGATGAATCCGCAAAATACTTATACATTATTGCTGTAAGGAATTCAAATTCGGTACAATCGTTTTCAGACCAGGAGTCAACCAGAGATGCAAAAGTATCTTTGCTGATAAACTCGCCGTTTATCTGTATCTGTTCTCTGTAATCAAGCACCCATGGAGATGTAAACAGACCCGTTTTATATCCTGCATCGGCAAGTGCTTTTGCAATAGTTGATGCAACTGTGCCTTTACCGTTAGTTCCTGCAACATGAATTATTTTGTATTTATTTTGCGGATAACTCATTTTTTTAAGCAGGTCTTTAATACGACTAAGCCCCGGCTTGATGCCGAGGCTTTGTTTGTTTGTCATATACTCAAGTGCCTGAGAATAAGTCATTATCCGATTTCCTCAATAGATTTCTTAAGCATTGCAATCTTTTCTTCAAGTTTTGCTGCGTCGTCCCTGTTCTGTTGAACAACCTTTTCGGGTGCTTTGTTAACAAAACCCGGGTTAGAAAGCTTTTTGTTAATGAACTCTAACTTATCTTCTGCCTGAGCAAGCTCTTTTTCAAGGCGTTTTTTCTCAGCTGCAAAGTCAACAAGTTCGCCGAGCGGAATATAAATCTTAGCGTCATCTGTAATAATTGTTACAACATTACCGAGGTCGCCAAAAGATTTATCAACGCTTACCTCGTTTGCATAAGCAAGACGCTTGATGAATTCGATGCCGTTTGTGAAAGTATCAGTATTATCTGTTTCAACAAATACCGATGACTTTTTACTTGGCGGAATATTCATTTCTGCTCTGCGGTTTCTGATTGCACGTATAGCGGTAATAATCTTTTCGAGTTCTTCCTCTTCTGCAGTAAACGAAAGATTTTCGTCATACTTGCACCACTCTGAAATCATAATTGACTCTGCACTGTGAGGAATTGCCTGATAAATTTCTTCTGTGATAAACGGCATAAACGGATGAAGAAGTTTGAGAATGTTAGTTAGAACAAATACAAGAACTGCTTTTACATTCTCTTTTGCTTTTTCATCGTCGCCCTGAAGTCTTATTTTAGCGATTTCAATATACCAGTCGCAGAAAACGTCCCAGATGAAATCATAGAGTTTCTGCACTGCGATACCAAGTTCAAACTTGTCGAGATTATCCGTAACTTCAACAGCCAGCGAATTTACCTTAGAAAGAATCCACTTGTCTTCGATTAAAAGTTCACTCGGAAGTCCTTCATAATTATAATCGTCGCCAAGATACATAAGCACAAAGCGTGCAGCGTTCCAGAGTTTATTTGCAAAGTTACGGCTTGCCTCAACCTTTTCATCAGAAAAACGCATATCGTTTCCGGGGCTGTTGCCTGTTGCAAGAGTAAAACGAAGTGCGTCTGCACCGTACTGGTCAATTATCTTGAGCGGATCAATACCGTTACCAAGTGATTTACTCATCTTTCTGCCCTGTGCGTCACGAACGAGACCGTGAATAAGAACTGTATCAAACGGTACTTGTCCTGTGTATTCAAGTGCAGAAAAAATCATTCTGCTTACCCAGAAACCGATAATATCGTAGCCTGTTACAAGAGTGTTTGTCGGATAATAATGCTTTAAATCCTCTGTTTCATCAGGCCATCCGAGAGTTGAAAACGGCCAGAGAGCAGAAGAAAACCAAGTATCAAGAGTATCAGGGTCCTGACTGATATGTTTGGAACCGCACTTAGGACAAGCGTCTACATCTGTTTTAGAAACGACTGTTTCGCCGCAGTCGTCGCAGTACCATGCAGGAATTCTGTGTCCCCACCAAAGCTGACGAGAAATACACCAGTCACGTGTGCCTCTCATCCAGTTCATATAGTTCTTGGTAAAACGTTCGGGAATGAATGTAACTTCCCCGTCTTCAACACTCTTTATGGCAGGTTCTGCAAGAGGCTGCATTTTGACAAACCACTGCTTTGAAACCATAGGTTCAATACTTGTATGACAGCGGTAGCAAGTGCCGACTTCGTGTTTAATAGGCTCAATTTCTTTGATATATCCGCCTTTCTCAAGGTCTTCAAGAATTGCCTTTCTTGCCTGTTTTGTGTCCATACCTGCGTATTTTCCGCAGTCAAGAACTTCAGGCTCATTCTCTGCACCCGGTTTACCGGAATTGCGAATTGCATCAGCCTCCGCTTTATCTTTGGAACCTGTGAGGTAGCCGTCATAGGTGAACACCCTCACAATCGGAAGATTATGGCGAAGACCTACCTCGAAGTCATTTGGGTCATGTGCCGGCGTGATTTTAACAACACCCGTTCCCTTAGTCATATCAGCATGCTCGTCGCATACAATAGGTATTTCTTTATTAATAAGCGGCAGTATTACGTGGCATCCGTGAAGGTGCTTGTACCTTTCGTCGTCTGCATTGATTGCAACAGCGGTATCGCCGAGCATAGTTTCCGGTCTTGTGGTAGCGAGTTCAAGTTTTTCGCCCGTTTCCTTAACCGTATAAAGAAGATGCCAGAAATTAGAATTCTGCTCTTCGTATTCAACTTCTGCGTCTGAAATTGAAGTTACACAGTGGGGGCACCAGTTAACCATCCTGTTGCCTCTGTAAATAAGACCTTTATCATAAAGACGTACAAAAACTTCACGAACCGCTCTGCTGCAACCTTCGTCAAGCGTAAAGCGTTCTCTGTCCCAGTCGCACGAAGATCCCATTTTCTTGAGCTGCTCGATAATTCTGCCACCATACTGTCTTTTCCATTCCCAAGCACGTTCAAGAAACTTTTCACGTCCTAAATCCTCTTTGGTTATACCTTCGTTACGCATAGCCTCAACAATTTTAGCCTCAGTAGCAATTGACGCATGGTCAGTTCCCGGAAGCCACAGAGTATCGTAGCCGTTCATCCTGTGGTATCTGATAAGAATATCCTGTAGCGTATTATCAAGTGCATGTCCCATATGCAGCTGACCTGTGATATTTGGTGGCGGAATAACGATTGTGTAAGGCTTTTTATCGCTCTTAACATCTGCGTGAAAATATCCGCCGTCAACCCAAAATTTATAAGTCCTGTCTTCAAACGACGAAGGACTGTATTGCTTTTCAAGTTCTTTTGCCATTTTGTTTTCTCCTTACTAATTAAAAAACCGCCTCATACAATGAGGCGGAATAATTCCGTGGTACCACTCAAATTGCACATTTCTGTGCCACTCAAAGCCTTTAACGCAGGCATACGAAACGAGTTACTTAATTTCGCCCGTTCGGCTCATAAGCTACCTTCTTTCTGATGTTCTGCCGACTCACACCAGCCGCCGACTCTCTTGAAGAACTGACAGAAATACTCCTCTTAATCATAGCCGTTAATCATTTTTAATATAATAACAAATTGCCAAAAATATGTCAAGGCTTTAGTCATTATATGTAACTTTCTTAATTTTAAACATTGCTCTGAGAATAGGTGCCAACACTTTTGGACTCTTTACTAATACAACCTTCACAACCTTACCTCCTGCCCCTGCAACAAATTACGCCGAGGACTATTACAACTACGGCAAGAATTCTTGTAGTCCATACTGTAGGCAGGCAGAGTGCTATCGCACAGCCTGCACCAAATGCAACAAAAACAAGATTTTTATTAACCGTATTTTTCATAGTATCACTCTCCCCGGTGTTACTATATACTATGAAAAATCGGATTAATCGTTACTCTCAATTAAAAGTAAGGTTCCTTTTTCGCAGGTTACCGTTGCAAAATTATTTTCAACAAAGTTGCTCTGGGCAAACTGGTCTCCGAGATTTATATCCATCTTATCAAGATTATAAAAAGCTTCGCTATAATGAGCACCGCTGATTTTAACACCTTTGCAGTCCTCGAGAAACGCAAAAAGCGAAAACCATTGATAGTCTTTATTAATGAAGCCTTCGCCTTTAATAAGCGAAACTCGGTTATGTTTGTTTACAATCACACATTTTACACCGTGCTTTTTACAGTAGTCAAGGCAAAGTATGTTTGAATACGTATGGTCAATTCTACTGCCGACGGCACCAAAAACAGTTATGTCTTCAGCTCCGTTTTCGACTGCATAGCGAATAGCTGTAAACGTATCTGTAAAAGCCTTTTCAACCTCAAGTTGAATAATTCCGTCAGATGCATCGGAGTTCGGTTTTTTTGAAGAATCAAAATCACCAATAATCAAATCGGGAATTATTCCGATTTTTTTACACTTAACATATCCGGAATCTGCAGCAATAATATACGAAGAAATATCTATATTTTTTTTAATAAATTCAAGGTCGTCATCAGGGGCACCGGATATAACCGTGCAATTCGCTTTTATTTTTTCTGCCATTCTTTTATATCCTTAACTTCGTTATACATAGCGACGTAACTGACGTGACGTGACGGTGATATTTCGCCGTTTTTCACTGCCTCGCATACACGGCAGCCCTTATCGTTCACGTGAGAACATTTTGTTAAAAATTTACATTTATCTGTATAGGGTGCAAACTCCCTGAAACAGTGAGGCAAATCCTCTTTATAAATTTTTTCACAACGTTCAAGGTCAAGTGAAGAAAAGCCGGGAGTGTCGGCGATGTATCCGCCGTCAACTTTAAACAGTTCGCAGTGACGTGTTGTATGTTTACCTCTTCCGAGTTTTTTGCTTGTTTCACCCGTCGCAAGTTCAAGTTCGGGAAAAATCCTGTTCAAAAGCGTAGACTTGCCAACACCTGTATTGCCGCAAAAAGCAGATATTTTTCCTTTCAACAGTGCGTGAATTTCTTTTGCACCGTCATTGTTATCTATATTACAAACAACAACCTTGAATCCTGCGGTCTTATATATGTCAAGATATTGTTGATAATCATTACACAGGTCGGTTTTAGTAATAACTATAATCGGCTCTATATCCTTATACTCAGCAATAGCTGTCATTTTATCGATTATCAACGTGTTAAGTTTTGGGTCAACAACCGACGAAATGATAAACAACTGGTCAAGGTTTGCAAGCGGAGGACGAACAAGTTCGTTTCTTCGCTCAAATATCTTTTCTATTCTGTTTTCGGCACCGTCGTTTTCGTTTATTGAAAACTCAACGTTATCGCCAATCATAGGCGTAATCTTTTGATTTCTGAAATTGCCACGTGCCTTGCACTCATAAATGACGTCATCGGCGTCAACATAATAGAAGCCGCCGATGCCTTTAACAATTTTACCTGTTGCCATAAATCAGTTATCCGAGTTTTCGTCAGTGGACTCTTCAGGCTTATTATTATATGAAGAGCCGCTGAAATCAATAGTTTTCTTTTCGTCGCCCTTACCGTTGGTTGTAACACTTTCGGTTGCACCAACGCTCTTAAGTGACGCTGTAATAGTCTGTGATTTGCCCTGTTCTCCGACAGAACTGAATTTTTCAGTTCCACCATTAAGTGTAACTGTTCTGCTCAGATATGTTTTACCGTCTATCTTGACAATAAGAGAATCTTTAACATAATTGCCTTTTTCGTCAATGCAAGTGGGCAGTTTAACAGTGAAAGACACCTGATTTTGTTTTTCGGTTGTAGTTGTTGTTACACCTGATGAAATAACAACTTTAATTGCTTCGTCCTCTTTGGCAGGAGTACCTGCAGCAGGTTGTTGAGAAATTACAGTATCTTTAGCCACCGGACTGTCCTGAGTAACAAATGAAACATTTGTAAATCCGTATTTCTTAAGAAACGCCCTTGCTCCGCTCTGCGAAAGACCGTAAACATCAGGAACAGTGATAGTTTTAAGAACAGTGGTTGACGGTCCGCTTGAAATGTAAATAGTTATCTCTGTATCGGTACCGACTACAGTATCTGCCTTAGGTTCAGTATTAATAACTTTACCATCCTCAACAGACTCATTAGGCTTTGTCATAACCTTATAATTCATAAGTTTGCTCTGCTCAAGCTTCTTCTTAGCCTGCACTTCAGTCAGATTGTACAAGTTTGGCACAGTAATATCATCGGGCGAAATCGCAACCACAAGAGTTACGGTAGAACCTTTCTGGACTTTTGTTCCTGCCTCCGGCTTTTGCGAAAGCACAATTCCCGACTGCTGAGAATCCGTTTTCTCTGTTTCCTGAACAAACTCAAAATCATAAGCGTTACTATTAAGAATTTCGTCGTAAGAAGTTCCTACAAAATTAGGAAGTTTAACAGAAGTTTTATTAACATTGTTAGTAAAAAACATTACAAGAAGTACTGTTGCAGCAGCAAGAAGAATCAATCCTATTACCGACGCAGTAATAATCTTCTTTTTTCTGTCAGGGTCCGAGTAATCGTCATCCTCAATCTCAGGCTCAGCGGGTCTGACATAATTATTAATCTGCGATTTTGATACAACTCTTGTCGGGTTTGCGTCAATCTTTGCAGTATAATTAAATGTTACTTTAGGATTCTTGATAATCTCCTCAATGTCAAGAAGCATCTCGGTCGCTGTCTGATATCTGTCAAGCGGATTCTTCTGCATAGCGTGATTACAAATCTGATCAAGTCCAACAGGAATATCCGAATTGATATCGGTTAATCTTTTTGCGTCTGCCTGTAACTGCATAAGTGCAACAGAAACGGCACTGTCTGCCTCAAACGGAACAGAGCCTGCAAGCATTTCATAAAGAACTACGCCAAGGGAGTAAATATCTGCTTTTTCGTCAGTAAACTCGCCCTTTGCCTGCTCAGGTGCAATATAATGCACAGAACCGATAGCCTGCTCGGTAAGAGTTTTGGTATCGCTTCTTGAAAAACGTGCAATACCGAAATCCGTAACCTTAATATCGCCTGTTGAAAGCAAAATAATATTCTGCGGCTTAATATCACGGTGAACAATGCCCTTGTCGTGAGCGTGCTGCACAGCCTTTAAAATCTGCGTCATAAAAAACAGTGCGTCATTCCAGGTGATTGCTCCCTGCTTATTTATATACTCCTTGAGCGTAATGCCGTCAATGTATTCCATTACGATATACTGCAGCTTTTCACCGAAATTAACATCGTAAACCTTTACTATATTAGGATGAGAAAGCAGTGCAATCGCTTTAGATTCGTTTTTAAATCTGCGTTTGAATTCCTCATTAGCAGCAAACTCTTCTTTTAATATTTTAACGGCAACAATTCTGTCGTCAACATTATCATAAGCTTTGTATACAACAGACATTCCGCCAACGCCGATTATTTCCTGAACTTCATATCTGCCATCAAGTCTTTTACCAACATAGTTATCCATTAATTAATATCTCCTAAAATCAGTATGCAATAGCGACAACAGTAATGTTATCGCCGCCACCGTTATTATTCGCTCTTTTAACAAGTCGGTCTGCGAATGCGTAGTACTGACCGTCCTTGATATCGTCAATCATTTCGTCTTTAGATACATAATTTGAAAGACCGTCCGTGCAAAGAATGAGTGTTTCATCGTCGCTCAAATCAGCTTCGGCAAAGTCTATTTCTATTGCCTTGTCAATTCCGACAGCACGGGTAATAAGGTTTTTGTTTGGATGATGCTCCGCTTCGCTTTCGGTAATCTGACCACGGCTGATTAAATCCTGAACAACCGAGTGGTCTGTTGTAATCTGCCTGATGCTGTCGTTTGTTGCAATATATGCACGGCTGTCGCCTGCATGTGCAATAAACACACAGTCACGTCTTACAATAGCACAAACAACAGTTGTACCCATACCGTAAAGTTCGCTGTGAGAATCTGCCATATCGTAAACCTCAATATTTGCAGCAGTAATCGCAGAGTCAAGCAGATTTTTAATTGAAGAATCACGCATTTTAGAATTATAGCAGGACGTGATTTTTTCGCTTATAACCTTAACTGCGAGCTTGGAAGCAAAATCACCGCCTGCGTGACCTCCCATACCGTCACAAACTACTGCCCACGCAACTTCTCCGGGGAGTTCCCCAACTGCGTAAGCGTCCTGATTACTTTCTCTTACTTTACCTTTATCCGTTTTTGCAACTATTTTCAAATCAGTCACCACTCTTCTTTTTCCTGCGAAGCTGTCCGCAGGAGGCATTTATATCGCTGCCTAAGGTTCGTCTTATTGTAGCATTAATTCCAAGTGATTTCAAGGTATCACAGAAATTATTAACAGACTTATTTGAAGAACGTACATTGCCACGCTCTTCAACATCATTTACGGGAATAAGATTAACGTGCGAGTTAAATCCTTTAAGCCTGCCCGCAAGCTCTACTGCACATTCTTTGCTGTCGTTAACACCCTTTATCAGCGTATATTCAAACGACACCCGCCGGGAAGTTCTGTCGGCATATTCCCTGCACGCCGTTATAACTTCGTCAATCCCCCATTTATCGTTGACAGGCATTGTTTTTGAACGTATAGCGTCGTTTGGTGCGTGAAGCGACAACGTAAGTGTAACGGGCAATTTTTCATCTATAAGTTTATAAATATTAGGCACAATTCCGCAAGTAGATATTGTAATATCCCTAAGCGAAATATTTAGTCCTCTTTTGTCGTTTACAGCCTTAAAAAAGCGAATTACATTATCGTAATTATCAAGGGGCTCACCAATACCCATAATAACAATATGTGATATTCGCACGTTCAAATCTCTTTGTGCTGCGTGAATCTGGCTTTCCATCTCTGCAGGCGAAAGGTTGCGTTTAAATCCCGCCAGAGTAGAAGCACAGAATTTGCAGCCCATTTTACAACCGACCTGACTTGAGATACAGATTGTGTAGCCGTACTTATACTTCATAACAACGGTTTCAATATACTCGCCGTCGTAAAGCCTGAAAAGATATTTAACGGTGCCGTCAAGTGCAGATACGTACTTGTCCTCAATTATGCAATCTGCAATATAATAGTTTGCTGAAAGTTGCTCTCTTAGGCTTTTTGAAAGATTTGTCATTTCGTCAAATGACGAAACACCGTCTTTATGTAACCACTGATATATCTGATTACATCTGAATTTAGGCAAATTCAGTTTTGATATTTCATCTGACAGCCCGTCAAAAGATAGTGATTTGATATCAGTCATTCGTTCTTTCCATTACTGCATAATAAAATCCGTCGCCACCGTCTGCGGACGGAAAAATAGTCTTTTCGTAAATGAGTTTAAAATTATTATTATCGTTTAAAAAACGCTCTGTAACTCTTTCATTTTCCCGCTTATTAAGCGTACAGGTTGAGTATACTATTATGCCGCCTGTCCTTAAATATCCCGAAGATGTCTGCAATATTGCATACTGTAATTCGGGAAGTTCTTTGATACTGTCAAGTTCTTTGTATCTGATTTCAGGCTTACGCCTGATAATTCCAAATCCCGAGCAGGGTACGTCACACAGTATCTTATCGGCTTCGGGTATTTGTTGATTAAATACAGAGCCGTCACTTACAGACGCTTTTATATTTGTAATTCCCAAGCGAGTCGCTCCGTTTTCAATAAGTTTAACTCGGTGTTCATATAAGTCAAAGGCGTAAACCGTGCCGCTGTTATGCATTGATTCTGCAATTGTAAAAGCCTTTCCACCCGGTGCAGAACAAATATCAAGAACAGTATCGCCTTCACTTACACCGAGTGCGTTTGCACACTCGACGCAGCTTAAATCTTCAATATGAAACAATCCGTCGTTAAACGGTTTGCACGACCTCAAATCAAAAGCAGACTTTATCCGTACCAACTCGCCTGCTACTTCGCAGTCAATACCCGAATTAAGAAGCTCATACTGAAGTTCTTCAGCGTCAGTATACAGTTTGTTAGGAACTGCAAACACCGGAGGCTTTCCGTTTAAAGAACTGAGAATTTCAATCGTTTTATCCACACCATACATCTTCTTCCACATATTGATAAGATGCTCGGGGCATGAATATCTGACGCACAAATCATCAAGGCTTTCCAAATCAATGCGATTATCGTCAATCTTATGAAGAACCGCATTAATCAGGCCTTTATAAGATCCGAGTCCTGTATCTGCGGCAAGATTTACCGATGTGTTAATAGCAGCAGATGAAGGAACTTTATCCGAAAAATAAAGTTGATATGTGCCCAAATACAGAATAATTCTTACTTTAGGTTTGGCTTTTGTTTTAAGATGTTGCGAAATAAGATAGTCAAGAGTAAGTTTACGCTCAATTACACCGTATACTAATGCAGATGCAAAACTTTTATCCTTGATGTCAATTTTATCAAGAGCCTTGTCGAGTGCTAAATTTGAGTATGCACCGTCGCTGAAAACGGTGTAAAGCACCTCAAAAGCAGTGCGTCTTGCATCCTTCATCGTCTGTTACCGCTGTTTACAATTAAAAGCAGTCGCAGAAGTGTTGCAAGTGCCGTAGCAAGTGCAGCCACATATGTGAGTGCTGCAGCAGTCAGAACGCTCTTGGCACCGTTATATTCATCGTCGTAAAGAAAATTGTTTTCTCTGATAGTTTGTAATGCACGCTTACTCGCATTAAACTCAACGGGGAGTGTGATAAGCTGAAACAAAGCAACAAACGCATACAGTATAATTCCAAAATAAGCAATTGTTGGGCTGTTAATAAACAGTCCGATAAGACAAATCGGAACGCCTATAGTTGAGCCGATTTTTGTTGCAGGAATAACAATATTACGAATTGTAAGCGGTGCATATGCCTGTGCATGCTGACATGCGTGACCCGCCTCATGGCAGGCAATACCGATTGCAGCAATACTTCTTGAATCAAATACACCCTCAGACAGGCAGATTTCTTTTGCTGACGGGTCGTAATGGTCAGTGAGGTTACCTGAAATTTTCTTTATTCTTACATCGTTAATTCCGTTAAGTTGTAACAGTCTGTACGCAGCGTCAGCACCTGTCATACCGCTACGTGACATAACATTTGAATACTTTCTGTAACTGGATTTAACTCTTGCCTGACAAATCAATGCAAATATAAATGCGGGCAAAACTACAATGCCCATTAAATAATACATAGCATAATAGCCCATTAAATCACGCCTTTCTGATAAAGGTTATCCTAAAACTGTACCAATTTCTATTTTGTTGCCGGACAAAAAGGATTTTACATCCATTTTCTTTTTTCCTTCGAGCTGAAGTTCGAGTATTTCGAGGCAGTTTCCGTCGCCGCAGGTAACAACAAGTTTTTTATCGCTCTCTACAATTTCGCCGGCGTTTCTGCCCTTCAAACGGCATTTAACAGTCTTATGGATTTTAAGTTTTTTACCGTCAAGTACGGTTTCGGCAACAGGCCAGGTCTGAAGACCTCTTACCTGATTGTGAACTTCTGCGGCAGTTCTGTTAAAATCAATCGGCGAGTCAGCCTTAGTTATCATTCTTGCATAGCCAAAATCGCCCTGAGGTTGCTTTTTCGCAACTGCCCCACCGCTTTCAATAAGCGAAAGTGTTTCTATAAGTGATTTTGCACCAATGTCTGAAAGCCGTTCAAAAAGCTCTTCTGAAGTTTCATTTTCTCCGATTTCGGTCTTTTTAACAAACAGAATATCGCCGGTGTCAAGCCCTTCATCCATCTGCATCACACAAACGCCTGTTTCACTGTCTCCGTTAAGAACTGCCCACTGAATAGGTGCAGCACCACGGTATTTCGGCAGGAGTGATGCGTGAACATTAACAGACCCGTACTTAGCAGAGTTAAGAATATCAGCCGGTAGTATTTTCCCGTATGCAACAACAACATTAATATCGGGTTTAAGTTCGCTTATAATGTCGAGTGCGTCCGAATCTTTAAGCCGTTCGGGTTGATATACGGGAATGCCGTGCTTTTCTGCAAGAAGTTTTATCGGCGGAGCTGTTAATACCTGTTTTCTGCCAACAGGTTTATCGGGTTGCGTGAAAACGCCTACAACCTCATGTCCGAAATTAATTAGAGCATCAAGGCACGGTACTGCAAAATCGGGAGTTCCCATAAACACAATACGCATTCAGACATTCTCCTTAACAGTCTTTTCAGTGAATAATATGCCGTCAAGATGGTCGAGTTCGTGACAAAAGCATCTTGCTTTTAAGTCCTCGCCTGTATATACGTGCCATTTACCGTGTCTGTCCTGCCCTTTAACCTGAACTTTTGCAGGACGTACTGTAACTCCGTACTGACCCGGAAGTGAAAGACAACCTTCGGATTCTCTCTGCTCGCCTTCGGTTTTAGTGATTTCGGGGTTTACAAGTTCAATAGGTCCGTCGCCACAGTCGATAACAACAACACGGCGAAGCATACCCACCTGCACAGCTGCAAGACCAACGCCGCCCGCATCATACATTGTATCAAACATATCGTCGATAAGTACCGACAGCCTGTCGTCAAATTTTTCAACTACCCTGCTCTTTTTTGTAAGCACAGGGTCGCCTACTTTTACAATATTTCTAAGTGCCATAATTCTGACCTCTCAATTAGGTTATGCAATATCGTTAGGATTAACATCAACAGATATGCTTACCTCTTTATACTCTTTTATTTTACTGATTGTTTTTAAAATTTCCGTTATCATACTGCGAACTTTTGCTGAATTTTTACATTTTAAAGCAAGTCGGTAACGGAAATTATTATTAATTTTAGAAATTTTGGACGGTGTTGGTCCGAGAACAACAAGCTTTACATCACTGTATCTGTCACTGTTAAGTTTAACAATTTCATCGAAAAAAGCCTTTGAACAAAGAGCGGTTCTGTTTTCATCATCGCATGAAAAACTTACAGATATTATATCGCAGTAAGGAGGATATATCATAAGGCGTCTGAGTTCTATCTCATTTCTGTAAAAGCCTTTGTAATCCTGCCGTGATGCAAATTCAATAGTTTCATTATAAGGATTTATTGTCTGGATCACGGCTTTACCCGTAATGTCACGTCTGCCTGCTCTACCGACAACCTGAGTGATTAAATCAAAGGATTTTTCACTCGCATTATAATTTTCGTCATACAGAGAATTATCGGCATTAACAACACCTACAAGGCTCACGTTGTCAAAATCAAGTCCTTTTGCGACCATCTGAGTACCGATTAATATGTCGTATTCTCCGCCTGCAAACGCATCGAGAATCTTTTGATGCGAAAACTTGGCAGTGGTAGTATCAGCGTCCATTCTGACAATACGTGCTGCAGGAAACAAAGCCCCGAGTTCATCTTCAATACGCTGTGTGCCGTAACCGCTGTATCTTACCGAATTGCTTTTACACTCCGGGCAGATGTTATCAAGCACTTTGCTATAACCGCAATAGTGACAAACAAGGCGGTTTGTGTAACTGTGATATGTGAGTGAAATTGAGCAGTTTGGACAAGTTACAACATGACCGCACTCGTTACAAGCGATAAAAGTATTGTAACCTCTTCTGTTAATCAGAAGAATTGTCTGCTTACTGTTATCAAGATTTTCCTGAATAAGCGTCCTCAGAGTAGATGAAATCGGGGATTTATTCCCCTTTCTTATTTCATCTTTCATATCAACAGTAACAACTTCGGGTAAATCTGCATTACCGTAACGCTCGTTAATCTCACAAAGTGTGTACTTACCTTTTAATGCAGCGGAGTAAGTCTCTATACTCGGTGTAGCCGAAGCCATAAGAAACAGTGCTTTATTGTACCCGGCTCTGAAACGGGCAACATCCTTTGTGTTATAACGGGGCGTGCGTTCAGATTTATATGTGTGTTCCTGTTCCTCGTCCATAATAATAAGTCCGAGATTGTGAAGCGGGGCAAACACGGCAGAACGGGTTCCAATTACAATTTTAGCCTCTCCTCTGTCTGCACGTTTATATTCATCATAGCGTTCACCGAGCGAAAGACCGCTGTGAATCACGGCACATTTGTTGCCGTAACGCTGATGAAAGATTGAAAGTGTCTGAGGGGTCAGAGAAATTTCAGGAACAAGAACTATAACATCCTTGTTTTCAGAAACCGCATCGTCAATCAGTTTTAAATAAACCTGTGTTTTGCCGCTGCCTGTTACGCCGTACAAAAGCCCTGTACCGCCGTCGGAGCACATCATTTTCCTGAATGTGTTATATGCTTTTTGCTGCTCATCCGACAGTGTTATACTTTCTGTTTGGGTTACAGTAACCCCTGAATACGGATTACGCAGAATTTCTCTGTTGTAAAACTCAATATAACCGTTCTTTTCGAGATTCTTAAGAACAGTCATACCTACGCTGCAAAACTCGCAAACTTCGCTTGCGGCAGCACTGCCAACATCAAGAAGAAGGTCGCATACTATTTTTTGCTTTTTAGTCACTGAGCCAAAGTCAACATCTGCTTCGTCAACAAGACGCACCATACGTTCACTCTTTGACCCTATTTTGCCGTAACCTCTTGGCAACATTTGCTTTAAGCAATCGTATGTTGTGCAAAAGCACCTCTCTTTAAGCCACAGTGCAAGACCGACCATTTCGTCAGAAAGCACTCTGTCACAGAGCTTATCTATACTCTTGAGATTGTGTGCATCACCGTTTTCAAGCAAAACAACAATACCGTTTCTGAGTGCGTTAGCTTTACCAAAAGGGACTTTTACACCGTAGCCTGTCTGAATTTGTGATGCAAATTCTTCAGGCACAGCGTAACTGTAATCGGTATCAAAACTAAAAAAAGTATTATCAACAGCAACCTTTGCAATTAATTGCATCATTATGATTTTTTAATTTCGTCAGGTTCCTGAATAACGTACTTGCCGTTGCAAATCTCGTCAATAGCAGTTGAAACCGTCTTTTCTTCAATCCGTTCCTCACGTTCAATAGCTTCGTCACGGATTTCTCTTGCTCTTTTAGCAGTACCGATTACAAGACTGTAACGGCTGCTTACATTGTTAAGCATTTTCTTTAAATCAGGATTAAACATAGTAAAATCTCCTTTATTTATTACGAGCAGAAAGCTCGTCGTTTAAAATGTTATTAATCGTTTCAACGCAGTCTTCAAGCACATCGTTGACTACATTGTATTTGTAAAGACCTGCAAGTTCTATTTCGTACTCCGCAGCCCTCATTCTGTTTTCTATATCTTCGCTATCGTTAGTTTCACGCTTTTCGAGACGTTTTCTGAGTACTTCAATACTCGGCGGCAAAAGAAAAATAGAAACGCAGTCCGGTACCATTTTCATAATATTCTGTGCACCTTCAACTTCGATAATCAAAAAACATATTTTGCCGTCTTCAATAGCACGTTCAACACCTTCAACAGGAGTTCCGTAATAGCAGTTATTGTAACGGGCGTACTCAAGAAGTTTGCCGTCATTTATCATCTGAACAAACTCGTCGTCAGTTTTAAAATAGTAGTTTACACCGTTTATTTCACCGTCACGTGGCTTACGGGTGGTTGCTGATACAGATTCAACAATATCGTTTCTTATTTTCTTAAGTTCGCTGAAAACCGTGTCTTTGCCGCATCCACTCGGTGCGGAAAGTATCACAAGCATACCTTGTGTGTTATCCATTGGACACCTCCGAGTTAAACCTGTTTTCAATCTGAGAAAGTTCCATATAGCTGAGTATGACGTTGTCAGAATCAGTGATAATAACACTTTTAGTTTTGCGACCGTGCGTTGCATCAATAAGAGTGCCGTTTTCCTTGCTTTTCTGCACAATACGTTTAACCGGTGCAGATTCGGGAGAAACAATTGAAATAACTCTGTCGGCATTAATAAGATTGCCAAATCCGATATTTACCAATACCATAATATCACCTTACTCAATGTTCTGTACTTGTTCTCTTATTTTTTCAACTTCACTCTTAATATCAACTACCTTACGGGCGATGTCAACATCGTTGGCTTTAGAACCGATGGTATTTGCTTCACGGTTTATTTCCTGAATCAAGAAGTCCATCTTTCTGCCGATAGCCTCATCGGCTTCAAGAAATTTACCAAGCTGGTCTATATGTGAGCGAAGTCTGACGGTTTCTTCTGCTACAGCAACTTTGTCGGCATAAATAGCGACTTCCTGAATTATTCGAGCCTCATCAAGAGAAACATCTCCAATCAGGTCGTGAACACGTTCAACAAGTTTGTCGTTATATTCCTTAACAGTCTGCGGCGAGCGTTCCTCAATATAAGAAACACAGTCTATAATATATGTTGCTCTGGACGAAATATCGACTTTCATCTTTTCGCCCTCAACTTCACGCATCGCAACAAATTTTTTAACTGCGTCATCACATACGGTTTTTACATATTCCCATATTTTATCCTCATCCTCATCAGACTTCTTAACAACAAGTACGTCGGGATAACGACTTACAGCAGATGCACCAAAGTCATCCTTAAGGCCGTATGTTTCACATAGTTCATTAAGTGCTTTAACATAAGCCGATGCGAGTGTGTTATTAATAACAACGTCAGCAGCCTCGGTATTGAGTGCCTCTATACCTACAAAACAGTCTACTTTACCCCTTGCGACCTTAGAAGAAAGATAAGTTTTGAGCTTTTCGTCAAGAAAGCCATACGCCCTCGGAACTCTTGATGAGAACTCAAAATATCTGTGATTAACAGATTTAATTTCAACAGTAATAATGTAACCGTCTAATTCTTTAACAGCCCTGCCGAAACCTGTCATAGATTTGAGCATTATAACGCCCCCTTATGTATTTGATATATATTATATTAATTGTAATTTTATAGGTCAATAGTTTGTTAACACTTTGTTTACAAATTTAATATTAAGTTTACAAAAAAAACAGAAGCTGCCTTAACCCAGACAGCCTCTGTATTTTTGATTTTAGAAATCGTCCCCTACATCTTCGCCTGTATCGCTGTCTTCAAAACCATTTTCTGAAGTAGTAATCAAAGAAGAAGTAGGCAGAAGAAACTTTTCAATCTCCAACTCCGGAGAGCTATAAACTTTTCTCATTTTTACACACTCCCCTTCAATTAAACTGAAAACTTGTTTGTAGTTTTAACGGCGGTGTAGTCCGTTGCATTAAGTGTAGCGGTGTTGCCACTAACAGTTACGGGAACATCATAGCTGATATAACCTCTGAATGATACATCTTTTGTGAATCCCTTAGAACTGTTAAGAGTATAGGTGAACTGACCTGTTGAGAGCATCGTTGTAATAATTCTCTTATAAGTCTTTGTATCACCTGAATAGTTAAGAGTCATTTGCTCATCCGTTGCTGCACCGGATCTGTAGATGATACCGTAACCCTTGTTGCCGGCTGCACCCTGAGTAATTCTCATATAAGCACGAGCCTGCTTGTTATCAGAGGAGATAACTGTTCTCTCAATTGAGATAAACGGTGCAAAGTTCTTAATCTTTGCTGTGAGGATTGCATTGAGCATATCTTCATCATCGGTATCAATATCTGTAACAGTACCGTCGATTGCAGAAGCTGTAAGAGTTACAGGAGTTGCATCTGCAGTTACATATACAGGATTCTGTGCCGTACCGCTGTTTACAATTGCAACATATTCTTCGTCTTCACAAGCGTAGAAAGAGTAATTTGCATTGTAAGATGCAATTTGATACTTACCGTTGCTGCGTGTAGCCCATGCGGCAAATGTACCCTTGGTTGTGTCAAACGATACGTTAACAAGCGTATCGTATTCAATGTCGCTTGCACCCTGAGTTGAGGCACCAACAAATGTAAAGTCAAATGTAGGTTTAGCACTGTACTTAGGAACAAGCTTGTAGCGGTTTTCGGATACCTGTGTAGTCTGCCAGTGGTCGAAAGAATAAAGCGGTACGCTCTTAGCGTTTACCTCTTTGCCTTCGGTAAACGTAATAGTCTGAGTAGCGATGTCGCCAATGAATACATCCGTACTGTATACAACATCTACAAGACTACCGTAAACATCACAAATATCGTAACGGCGTACGTCTTCGCTTGACGGGCTGCTTGTTGATTCGAGTTCAGCAACAACATAAACGTTACCGCTGACAATTGTTGTGTAAACGCTGCCTATTCTGCCAGAAGCCTTTGACGAACTTTCGGTTTCTGTATCGGTATCATTTCTGTTTTCAGAACTCCAAGCAGCAACTTTGTTACCGACAAGTGCACTTGACGGAACTTCAAGGTCAACGCTTTCACCGTAATAATGAGTGGTTTCTGCAGAATGTTTAGTTGTGCCGTCGTTGTCCTGAACTGAGAAGTTTACTTTATATGTTTTAATATATGTTGCTTTGTTGGCTGACTGGTTAATCTGGTTACCAACAGTCATAACATTTCCTGTATAAGTATCAGTTTCGCCAAGGCCCGAAGCCTTAATCGAATCGCCGGCAGCAAATCCTCTGCCCGTATACTTGTTATAAGTAGTTGCCTCTTCACTCGTGAGAACTTTGTAAACATTGCCGTCTGCTGTTGTTTCAACAGAATTTACAGCGTCAATTGCAGCTTGAGTATATTTTCTTGAGTCAAGCGAGCCGTTTACAACCTTTTTGGCAAGCTCGTAGTTATTGTATGCTGATGCAGTATCAACCGAGTCAAGAGCACCGTAAGTAACCAGCCTGTGTAAACCATTGATTCTCCCACATACGTGTTTCTGTATTATAGTTATCGGTTTTAAACTTGATAAAACAGAATGCGTCTTTGTTATTTCTGATTGATGTTAAATCACAATCGTTAAAAAACGAAAACTCAACATCAACTTTAAAAGCATTAAGTCCTGTAACAGGAGTAGCTTTTGTTGACGAAACGTCAACACCGTTTTCTACATTCTTAGAATAACGCAAAAAACCGTTACGGATTTTTACGCCGTAATCAGCATCAGTTTGAAATGTAGTCCAGTTATCTGCTTTATATTCACAACCTGACCACTCTGAATAGTTAGTTGTATTTCCGCCTATTCCGGTAAAACCGGTACCGTTTTGAAAACGATAATCACCGCTACCTGTAACGTCGCTCCAGGTAACGCCAGTGAAGTCGGTTGATGAAATGAGCGTCCAGTCAGTCTTAGCACTTGCCGTAATAGCAAATGTAGGCAGCATTGTAACCACCATAAGAACTGAGAGAAAAGCAGATAACGCTCTTCTACCAAATTTTGTTTTCATAAAATAGTCTCCTTTACGTTGACATAATAAAATGATATGTACTGCTTGATTTACTGACTACATCTTTTACAGCAAAATCAATATATTGTGCCACTTCATTTTGAAATACAATATCTGCCTTATTCGAAAAAAGGCAGAATTATTGCATTAAATATAATAATGATATTATAAATAAATCAATTGCCGAAGTCAAGCATTTTGTGAACATTTTGTTAATTATAATTTTATTGGACAATTTTGCAAATAACAGTCCACCAAAACAAATAGAGAGGCTATACGCCTCTCTGAATAATACTATTGATAAATTAACTTAATTAAATAAAATTTGCAAATAGTGATTTATATTTTGAATTGTCAGATTTCATATATGCAAGGTCTCTGCCGTTGACATAACCATCCTTATTAACATCGCACATATTAAGAACAATGTCACCTTCTGCGTCTGGTGAAAACTCATAATTAAAGGTCATCTGCCCTGCCGTGATAACAGCAGAATTGTTTTCCTCTGTGACGGTTCGTGTATAACTTCCGTCGGTTTGTACACCGTCCATAGCAGCTTCGGTAATAACAATACTGCTTGCCGCTCCGCTTGGGTCGTTCATTGCGTATATAGTGCCGCTGATTGTGTACTCAACCGGGGCAATATACACTGTAAACGCCCCTTTCAGCGACGAGTTCATAATCCTTGCACCAAAATAATAAGTCTTACCTTTTTCAAGAGTTACAGAATTAATTCTAAAATTGGTGTTGCTGCCAACATCATCGTTATATGCAATCTGCTTGTAGCTGCTATCGTAAATATAACCTCTCGTGTCGTGCGTTCCCGTTGAATAAAAAGTGAATGTTCCGTCATACTTAGGAGTGTAGGGATAATAAGCCATCATTCCGCCGGTTTGAGTGATACTTACATTGTACTGACCGCAAGTTATTTCTTCTGTTTCGAATTTTATTTTGTTATCGGAATTGCGGTTGTTTTTGATAATATAATGAATAGCATATGAACCTGCAGGTGCTTTAAGAGTGAAGTCTTTAAGTGTAACGCCGCTATATGCGAATGAGTAGTCAGCGATTGAGGTCACATATTTTGAAAGCGAGAGTTCATTGAGAGATTCGCAAGAAGCAAATGAATACTCACCGACAGACGTTACGCTGTCTGCAAGGTTAACATAAGAAAGCTTATCCGCACCCGACAGGGCGTAGTTACCCACAGAAGTAACGCCGTCTTCAACAACAAGGTTTTCAATCTCGTTAACGTACTGATTCCACGGAGCGGAATATGCGTTTTCGTAGTTTTCCATCGCACCGCTTCCGCTTATATATAAAGTTTTAGAGTTGCTGTCATACCTCCACGTGACGTCATCTGCGTAAGCAATTACAGAAAACATCATTGCAATAATTAAAAATACAGAAATTACTGCAAGCGGTACGATTCTCTTTTTCATAAAAATCACCAATATAATTATATCACACGAATCGTAATTTTGCAACACATTAAAAAACGGCGTAGCTTACATAATTACGCCGTTTTTAAATATTGATATTTCTTTGTAGCCGTTTACTTCATTTTTAGTCTTTTCGCCATTGGCAGTAGTTATAATAAGATTAAGCAGTTCTTTGGAAGATTTTGCTAAATCTCCGCTTTCAAGAAGAACACCTGCATTGAAATCTACCCAGTTTGGCTTTTTGCGGTACAAATCTGAATTAGAACTGATTTTAATTGTAGGAACAGGAGCTCCGAGAGGTGTTCCCCTGCCGGTTGTGAAAAGTATAATATGAGCACCTGCGGCAGTTAGATTGGTAACAGAAACAATGTCGTTACCGGGACCGTAGAGCAGGTTGAGTCCTCTTTTTTTGCAAGGCTCAGCATACGACAAAACATCTGTAACAACTGCGGTTCCGCCCTTCTGAACGCAGCCAAGTGATTTTTCTTCAAGCGTAGTAATTCCGCCTTCATGATTACCCGGAGACGGGTTTTCATAGCATACAACACCGTTTGATGAAAAGTAATCTTTAAATCCGTTAATCATATTTACAGTTTTGACGAATACTTCCCTATTCTTCGCACGTGTCATAAGTATTTGCTCGGCACCGAACATCTCGGGAACTTCGGTGAGTATTGCACTCGCTCCGGCATTAACGAGCAAATCATTTACTTTGCCGCACAGCGGATTAGCTGTAATGCCGCTGAAAGCATCTGAGCCACCGCACTTATAGCCAACAACAAGATTATCAATTCCGACTTCTTCCCTTTTGTCGTGCTTTATGGTGCTGTATATTTCTTCTACAAGCTTAACGCCATCTGCAATTTCATCGTCGGCTTCCTGAAGGCATAAAAACTTAACTCGGTTTTTATCCACACTGCCGAGAGCAGATTTAAAAACATTCAGATTGTTATTTTCGCAACCAAGCGACACAACCAGAACACCGCCTGCATTCGGATGCTTGACAATTCCTGAAAGAACTTTTTGCGTGTTAGTCATATCTTCTTCAAGCTGTGAGCAGCCGAATGGGTGTGTATATGCAAACACTCCGTCACAATGTTCAAGACCGAGTTTTTTACTCTTTAAAGCAATCTGTTCACAAGCCTTGTTTGCACAGCCCACTGTAGGAATAATCCAGATTTCGTTACGAATACCGATTTTACCGTCTGCACGCTTATATGCGTTAATCTTTGTATCAGATTTTTGAGGTTCGTACTCACAATCACCGCCAAAGTTGTATTCAAAAGAATCAGTAAGATTAGTTTTAAGATTGTGTTCGTGGATGTAACTGCCTTTTAGAGTATCACAGACAATATGCCCTATTGGATAGCCGTACTTGACTATGTTTTCGCCTTCTTTTAAGTCGCAAAGGAGAATTTTGTGAGCCTTCGGTATATCCTCAAGTGCGGTTATGCCAAACACATTATCGCCTTTTTTTATATCACAAAGAGCAACGGCAACATTATCTGCTGCGTTAAGTTTAATTGCTTTATTCATAAACAGCCTCTCTAACGGCAGAAAGTATACCTTTATCTGTAATCCTGTTATAATGCTCAAGGACTTTATTATATATTATTTGACTATCTATATTATAGTATTTTATTACATTATTAACTATTACTTCATTACTTTGACCTTTGAGCGATGTAAAGAAGTCAATGACTTCAGAGCTGTCGTTTGCAACTCCGCTGTTAAGGTAAAATTCAATTAATGCAGCAAGTCCGAAGCAAAGAATATTTGGTGCTTCACAATTAATTTTTGTGTAATCAAGAATTGTATCGAGGCAACGAGCCTTAAATTTGGAAACAGAATTAAGTGCTATGTCAAGAAGTCTGTGGTCAATAAAAGGATTGTTAAACCTGTCAAGAACGCTGGCGGCATAGGAATCGAGTTCTGTTTTATCAAGTGGAAGAGTTGATTTTACTTCTTCAAGTCCTTTAGTGATATAGGCACAGAACAGTTCGTCCTGCATCATATCACGCACAATAGAAAAACCGCAAAGATGTGCTGCGAGTACTGACATTGTATGAGCACCGTTAAGTATGCGTACTTTGCGTGTTCTGTATGGCGTAACATCCTTAGCAAACTCAATGCCTTCAAGCGAAGACAATGGGAATATTTGCTTGCATAAATCGTCTGCCTCAATAATCCAGCTTGCATACGGCTCGCAGTTAACAGAACATTTATCGCTGTCTGCATCATTGTGACCGCTTACAATGCGGTCAACAAGATTATTACAGAATGAACAGGAGTCAACATAACGCACAAAATCTTCTTCAAGACTCCAGAGCTGAGCATATTTTAAAATGCACTTTTTAAGCTCATTTGCGTTATTTTCAATAAGTTCAACAGGTAAAAACAAAATTGGCTTGTTGTTAATTCTGTATCTGCCGTACATAAGAGCAGTAATTTTTGCAGGAAAAGAAACGTCAGGCGAATTGCAGATTTTGTCGTTTTCATCAAAAACTATTCCAGCCTCGGTTGTGTTAGATATAACAATGTCAGTTGCATTAAACTCATTTTTAAGAAGTTCATACTGTCCGACAGTATCAATGCACCTTTTAACGCATTTTATATTAACAGTTTCGTCAATAACTTCGCCGTGCAGTCTTCCTCGCTTATAAACGTTATACTCACAATTCTGTTCGTTAAGTAAATTAATTATGCGAGTATTCTTGCGAGGCTGACAGATAGTTACCTCTGAGTTTATAATGTCTTTTTCATTAGCTTTATTAATGTAATCTTCTGCAAAAGCTCTTAAAAAATTACCTTCGCCAAACTGTAAAATCTTAATCATAGTAAATCCAAACGGACTGCCAAACGGCAGTCCTTAACTAATTAATCATTGTTTTCTTCCGGTTCTTCAACAACAGACGTGTCATCAGATTCTGATATTTCAACTGTATCATCAACGTCAGGCAAAACCTCTTCTTTTTCAGGAAGGAAGCCGTTTTCCATAAGAGAAATAAATTGTTCGCCCGTAATTTTTTCTTTATCAATAAGAATTTTTGCAACCAGTTCGAGTTTATCAAAATGCTCTTTAAGGATTTCTTCGGTCTTGCTGTAAGCCTCACGCATAATGCGTTCTATTTCGGCATCAATTTTTGAGGAGGTTTCCTCGCTGTAATTATTGACTCTGCCGTAATCTCTTCCGAGGAATACTTCGCCGCTCTGATTGTCGTAAACTACGGGTCCGATTGACTCGCTCATACCGTATTTAGCAACCATATCACGAACAATCTCAGTTGCACGCTGGAGGTCATTGGAAGCACCTGTTGAAATGTCGCCGAGAGCTATCGCCTCTGCAACACGTCCGCCGAACAAAGATACAAGATTGTCAAGCATCATTTTCTTTGAACCGTAGCTACGCTCCTCTTCGGGAGTGTACCAGGTATATCCGCCCGCACCGAGACCTCGTGGTATTATAGAAATCTCTTTAACCTTGTCGTGTTCGCCGACATAGTAGGATGAAACAGCGTGTCCTGCCTCGTGGAACGCAGTGAGTTTCTTTGTCTTTTCAGTATATTTGTGCGACTTCTTTTCAGTACCCATTTCTACACGGGAGGTTGCGTCGGCAATCTCTTCCATAGTGATTGCAAACTTACCTCTGCGAACTGCAAGCAGAGCCGCCTCGTTCATAAGGTTTTCAAGGTCAGCACCGGCAAAACCGATTGTGTCTTTTGCAATTTCCTCAAGGTCAACATCGGGAGCAAGCGGCTTATCCTTGGAATGAACTTTAAGAATATCTTCTCTGCCCTTTGCGTCGGGTCTGTTAACCGTTATCTGTCGGTCAAATCTGCCGGGTCTGAGAAGTGCAGGGTCAAGCACGTCGGGTCTGTTTGTTGCAGCAATAACAATAACGCCTGAATTAGTACCAAAGCCGTCCATTTCTACAAGCAGCTGATTAAGTGTCTGCTCACGCTCGTCGTTGCCACCGCCTGTACCGGCGCCACGCTGTCTGCCAACTGCGTCAATCTCATCAATAAATATGATTGCAGGGCTTTTTTTCTTAGCCTGTGAGAAAAGGTCACGTACTCTTGACGCACCGACACCGACATACATTTCTACGAAGTCGGAACCTGAAATAGAAAGGAACGGAGCACCTGCCTCACCGGCAACTGCTTTTGCAAGCAAAGTTTTACCCGTACCCGGAGGGCCAACAAGGAGAACGCCTTTAGGAATTCTCGCACCGAGTTTAGTATATCTTTCGGGTTCTTTGAGGTAGTCAACAAGTTCTGCGAGTTCCTCTTTTTCTTCATCGCAGCCGGCAACGTCGTCAAAGGTTTTGTCACTGTCCTCGTTACCGTTTCTCGCCTTGAGTTTGCCGAAGCCCAATGAGCGGTTAGTTTCATTAGTGATATTATCGCTCATTCGTCTGATTGACCAAATCAGAAACAGAGTAAGACCTACTGTGATAACTGCCATTGGCAGCATACTTGTAAGCCACGACCTGTTAGACGCTTTGCGGTAATTATAAACAATCTGTTTATTCGGATGAGCCATATTGTACTCATTAACCGACTCGCCGATATCTTCAATAAAGTAAGTAACAGACGGCACCGAATACTCCTTAGCCGCATCGTCTTTCTTGTCCTTAAAGAGTTTGTAAGTCAGATTGCCGTTTCCGAGATCAAGTTCAAACTCGCTCACCTGATTTGATTTGAAAAGGTAAACAATCTCCGAATATTTTGAGTCATCTGCCTTCTTGCCTGAGGTAAGCAGAAATACTGCCCCGACAAGCAACACAGGTATGAGGATATAAATAATCGTGTTTTTAAAGTTTTGAGACAAATTTTTTCTCATTAAAATTAGTCCTCCGTTTTTATTGTAAAGAGAGCAACTTGTTTAGTGGTTTTATCAACAGCCACTCTCGTGTCAACTGCATAGCCCAAAACGGCAATTACGCCGTTTTCGTCAGCTATAACAGGTATATCGCTGCGTTTTTCAGCAGGAATTTTAAGTTCATTAAATAGTTTTTTCAGAGTCTTGGTACAGTTTCTGCCAATAGGAGTAATAGCGTCTCCCTCTTTACGAAATCTTACTTTGACTTCTCCTGCAATTTTATCACTGTCACAGTAAAAGTCAAACTTTATGTCAGAATTAAAATCACTTATGCTGATAGTTTTAACTTCAATGCTGTAAACGTTTTTATCGACTGTATCCCTGTACACTCTTAAATATCCGCCGAGTGAGGAAATATAAACATCGCCCTTAATCTGCACTTTTTTGCTTTTATACACACAATCAAGTGCATCGTTCAAGTGTTGTTCATCAGGAGAAACATCAAACTCGCTGCAGAGTTTATAAATAACCCGTTTTATTACAGATACGCTGCATTCTTTAAGTTTATCAATCGGCATACCGTTTTCGCTAACGCAGTTATTTATGCATTCATCCGCACACTTTTCGATAAACTCATTATCTTCTGCCGAACTGTTAATCAGTCTGCAGACAGCATCTTCAAAAGACGGATTAAGTTTTTTGAACTCGGGTACAATCACGTTACGAATGTAATTACGGGTGTATATAATGTCGCTGTTTGTTTCGTCAACAACATATTTTATACCTAATTCCTCACATGCGTTGCGAATCTCCTCAGACCTGCAGTTAATAAGCGGTCTGATTATGTTGTCTCGCACAGGAGGAATACCCGCAAGACCTTTGATTGAAGTGCCACGTGCTATGCGAAACAATGCGGTTTCAATGCTGTCACTGAGATTGTGAGCAACAGCGATTTTATCAGGATTAAAAGAATTAAAGAACTCGTAACGTCTGTTGCGTGAATACTCTTCAACACCCATACCTGCTGTTTTTGCTTCTTTCGGTGCGTTAATGCAAAGTTTTTCAAAGCGAATGCCACGGTTTTTACAAAAATCCTCAACAAACCGGCAGTCGGCTATGGAAGTTTCGCCACGAATACCGTGCTCAATATGTGCAACGATTATGTTGTACTTGTTTGCAGTAAGCAGGTAATCAAGAAGTAGCATTGAGTCTGCACCGCCTGAAACACCAACAACGACGGTATCACCGTCGGTTAACATATTATATTTTTTTACGGTTTCATCAATTTTAGTTAAAATCTCTGACATTGTCAATTGACCTGAATCTTGTGAATTCCTTATCAAACGATAATTCGATAGTTCCTGTCTGACCGTGACGGTTTTTTGCAACAATGAGTTCGGTCAGTGAATCATCAATATCGTCCTGCTTGTCCGCATCAACTTCGTTTCTGTAGTAATCCTCACGGTAAAGGAACATTACAATATCTGCATCCTGTTCGATTGAACCGGACTCACGAAGGTCTGAGAGCTGCGGTCTGTGAGACTTTCCCCTGCCCTCTGTACCACGTGAAAGCTGAGCACAGCAGATAACAGGAATGTTAAGGTCTTTTGCCATCATCTTCAGATTACGTGTAATCTCAGATACTTCCTGAACACGGTTTTCTTTACGTGAAGCAGAACTTATAAGACCGAGATAGTCAATCATAACACATTCGACGTCCTTGAGTCTGCGAACCCTCGACTTGATTTCGGGTACTGTAATAGAAGAAGTGTCGTCAAGATAGAGCGGTATATCATTTAGCTGACCTGCAACGTTGCCTAT
>SVQF01000012.1 GCA_015065445.1 Oscillospiraceae bacterium
ATTTTATCAAAGGGAATAGCATTGTTGCTTCCGCCGTCGTAAAGGTCTGTATGAACTGCACCTTTAATAACGAGCAACTCTTTGTTATCAGTATATTTGTTGCCGTTAATCATATTTTCATATGCGTCCTTGCCGAAATAGAATGAGTGTGCCTTGTCTCCGTGCATAATCAATACGGCACTGCGGATTTCGTTACTGTACTGTAAAATTGGCTGATTGACAAATGATTCGCATCCGATAACATTCCAACCACCATTTGAATTTAGCGAACGAGGATGATAACCTCTTTCGGTTTTGTAATAATCGTAATAATCCTTGACGAAGAACGGTGCATCCTCGGGAAGCGGGTCAATCACGCCGCCTGCAAGCTTATATGTGCCGTTTTTGTAATCTTCAAGACGCTGTGCACACATAGCTTTTTTCGCCTCATAACGCTCTTCCTCGCTGTCCTGTGAATCAAAATAGCCCTTGGCGTTCACCCTCGTCATATCATACATTGTTGAAACAACGGTTGCCTTTATTCTTGTATCAAGTGCCGCAGCATTGATTGCCATACCGCCCCAGCCACAGATACCGAGAATGCCGATTCTATCTTCGTCTGCTTTTTCGTTAAGCGAAAGAAAATCAACGGCTGCCATAAAATCCTCCGTGTTAATATCGGGGGAAGCCATATATCTCGGTTGACCTGCACTTTCACCCGTGTAGGACGGGTCAAAAGCAATCGTTAAAAAGCCACGCTCTGCAAGAGTTTGTGCATACAGACCGCTGCACTGCTCCTTAACTGCACCGAACGGACCGCTGACTGCAATAGCGGGAAGTTTGCCCTCTGCACCTTTCGGTACATACATATCGGCAGCAAGTGTAATACCATATCTGTTTATAAAGGTTATTTTTGAATGCTCAACTTTATCGCTTTTCGGGAAGGTTTTATCCCACTCATTTGTTAAATTTAACTGTTCTGTTTTCAACATAATTAATCTCCTTTTTGATATTGAAATTGAAATATCTTTTTGCTATAATCACATTATAACACCTAAACCTGACTTTAGGTCAAGCTTTTTTTGAAAAGAGGAAAAAATATGTATACAATCGGTCAGATTTCGGAGATGTTTAATCTCCCAATATCAACATTAAGATACTATGATAAGGAGAGGTTGTTCCCGCAAATGCAGCGTCGGTCGGGTATCCGCAGGTTCGGCGAAAACGAGGTGGAGGCACTTCGTGTGATTGAATGTCTGAAAGCAAGCGGACTTGAAATCAAGGATATCAGACTGTTTATGGACTGGGCAACGCAGGGTGCAGCAACCTATGAAAAACGCAAAGAGCTTTTTGAAGCAAGACGAGAGGTAATTGAAGCAGAAATTACTAATCTGCAAAAAATGCTTGATATGGTAAAGTTCAAATGCTGGTATTATGAAACCGCAATCAAGAACGGCAATGAAGACGGCATTAACGCAATGCTGCCCGACAAGCTTCCTCCCGAAATTCAAAAACTATACGACAATGCTCATTCATAAGTAAAACACAGATAAAACTCTGTTTTGCAACCCCCTGACAAAAAATGCAACCCCTTCGGTGTTCTTTTTTGTGCATGGGGTCGCAGACTTGAGCCCACTATAATCGGGGACCCAAAAATGCAAAAGCATTTTTGGAAAGGGGAAACTCACGGTTTAAAAAAATCTTTATTTTTATGGCGTTTTGTTGTATAATGTATTAGACTATACATTAATTTATATATTAGTAAAGACAGTTTTATGGAGAAACAACTTATTTTTGAACCGATTTCGCTTAACCATTCCGAAAAAGCGGAGTCAATACGAAAACGTTTCGGCAACAATCTGTATCTATATACGTTCGCTTCGCTCTATGCGTGGCGTGAAGACGAGCAGTACGAAATTTGTTTTGCCGACGACGCATTTATAATAAAAAACGGAGCAGTGGGCGACAATGCGTATCTGTTTCCGTGCGGAAGTGACGGCGGCAAAAAAGTGCTGATTGACGCTCTTCTTGCATATGAAAAGCCTACGCTTTGTTCATTAACAGACGAAGACAAAGATTTTCTTGAAACATATTATCCCGATATGTTTGAGTTTGAAGAAATACGTGACGAGTTTATTTATCTGTTCGACAGAAAAGCACAGGTTGAACTGAAGGGCAAGGATTACAAAAAGCAGCGTCATCAGATTCACATTGGCAAAAACTCGGCGGCACAGTGGAGCACGGAACTACTCACGCAGGAAAACACCGACAGAGCTATTGCCATCAATAAAGAATGGGTAAAAAAAACAGGCAAAAACGGACTTGCCGACATAGAGGCGGCAAACTGTGCGTTAAAGCATTTTAAAGAACTTTCTATGTGGGGTATGCTGTTTAAGGCAGACGGCGAGGACGTAGCGTATGTTATGGGCTCGTTCATCACGCCTGAAATATTTGACCTTGCGTTCTGCAAGGTTATTGGCGAAAGGCGTGATTTTTTTGTAAGGTGGAAAGTCTTCAGTTCCTTGCCGCAGGAGGTCGTAACAATCGACTCTGAAGAGGACTTGGGAATTGAAGGACTACGCATAAACAAACTATCCCGTCACCCTCAGAAACTGATACGAATCTGGAAAGGCAATTATAAAATATGACTGAAACAGCAGCGACAATTAACAGCAGGGCATTTACCGACCGTATGTTCCGTCGGCTTTTTCTGCCTACGCTTTTATCGGCTATAGGCTGGGCGTTGGGCGATGTTGCTGACGCACTGTTTGTAGGTATTCGCCTTGGCAGAGTCGGACTTGCAACTATGTCGCTTGTAGCACCTGTATATATGATTTATAACGTGCTTGACGTCGGCATAGCTATCGGTACATCGGTCAAGTATTCACAGGCACTCGGCAAAGGCGATGCAAAAAAAGGAACTGAAACGTTTTCGCAAATGCTTGTTATGGCTGTTGCAGTAAGTGCTGCGGTGTGCGTAATCGGACTTGTCGGTATGCCCTACATACTCAGATTTTTAGGTGCAGGAAGTGAAGGCGGCGACCTGTGGAACTACACAAAAGAGTATCTGCAGATAATGTTTTTAGGTGCACCGATTACATTTTTATATTTCTTGCTTTATTACTGCGTGCGTTGTGACGATAACGAAAAACTTGCAAGTGCAGGCTACACAATCGGATACTTAACAGACGTGGTTGCAAGTGCGGTTTTTATAATGGGATTTAAGCTCGACGTACGTGGTGCAATCTACGCAACGGTGCTTGGCAAGGCAGTCGGCGTTATAATTTTCTTATTCCATTTTACAAGAAAGTGGGCGATATTGCGATTTCGTCTGTTCAGACCCGATTTAAAACTTGTTTTGTCCGTGCTTAAAACGGGAATGGCGTCTTCATTCGGTTACATAGGTCAGTTTATTACGCTGCTTGTTGTAAACAATATTCTTATGAAAATAGGCGGTTCATCTGCACTGGCACAGCTTAATGTCGTGCAGGATGTATCCTATGTTGCACTGGCTATTTATACGGCACTTGGCGACACGGTTCAGCCTCTTAGTGCAACGTTTTATGCCGAACATAACCACGAAGCCACAAAGCGTATTATGATGCTCGGCACAAAAATAGGCGTTATCAGCGGCGGAGTTATTGCAGCTCTTTTTGCGGTGTTCGCCCCGTCAGTGTGCAGACTTTTCGGCTTAACGGGCAGTACCGTTTCTGAAGGTGCATTCGCCGTAAGACTGTTCTGCCTTTCGGTAATTCCCGCAGGCTATAATATAATATGGAGTTCGTGTTTTCAGGCTATAAAAAAAGAGAGAATAGTATTTATAATAAATCAAATGCGTACTTTCGTATGCTTTCTGGCATTTGCGTTTGTCCTTTCAAATTTTGAACTCAGATGGTTCTGGTTTGTTTTCCTCGGTGCAGAAGTTATGACAATAGCAGTCTGGACTCTGCTTGTGCGTCGGCAAAAGTTTGACGTGTCGGACAAGGTGTTCACATATCTGCTCGACGTCAATAATTCGGACATTTCGGATATGCTCAATCAGACAGAGGTGTTCTGTGAAGAACACGACGCAAATCCCAAACAGGTTTACTTCATCACAATGTGTGTTGAAGAAGTCTGCCAGGCGATAACCGAAAATGCGTTTAACAAAACGGGTGACGAGTATATTCAGTTTACGCTTTGTTTTGAAAACGGCGGTTCTGTAATGCTGCACTTCCGTGACAATGCGGTTAACTTTAATCCTTTCGGTATGAAAACCGGTCAGAACTACGACGACCCCGAACAACTTGCATCGCTTGGAATTCAGATGGTAAAAAGCAAGTCAAAGCAGTTCTTTTACCGTCACTATTCAGGATTTAATACCCTTACTGTGGAGGTAGAATAATCTATGAACGACGGTATCCGACTTGCTGTAAAGCGGGACATACCCGCCCTGTGCAAAATATGGCGGGACTGCTTCAGCGACAGCGAGGAATACATACGCACTTTTTACAGCGAAAATTTTGAACGTATTAAAGTGGTTATATACGAGGCAGACGGAAAGCCCGTAAGTATGGTGAACATTTTTTCAGCCTGCGTAGTTACTGAAAAATCACAGCAAAACGCAGAGTATCTTTACGCTGTCGGCACGCTTAAAGCGTATAGGGGCAATGGTTTTATGAGTGCAGTTTTGCGGCATATAGTAACTCGTGCAAAAGAAAGCGAAAAGGCACTGTTTTTAAAACCGTCTTCGCTCGAAATTACTGAGTTTTATAAGCCGTTCGGTTTTATAGGCAGAACGTATTTATGCCCCGTATCTTTAACGCCTGCCGAAATTATTGATATTGATGTCTGCGACATATCGTGCGTGGAATACAACCGTATGCGTGACGCCGCATTTAAGAATATGCCCTATGTCAGATGGGACAACGGCCACATACGCTGGTGCATTGAAGAAAACAAACTGTTCAGCGGCAAAACGGTTAAAATAGAATTTGAAAGTAAATGCTATTTTCTTTTGGGTTATCCCGAAGGGAATACGCTCATAATTAACGAAACTGATTTATCATTGAGTCAGCTTAAACAGTTAAGCGGTGCATTGTGCAGGCTTTTTGGCACTGAGAATTTAAAAGCTTATATGCCTTATAATGCCTGCAACGAGTGTGATAAAACTATATCCTCGTTGCTCTGTAATACTTCTGAGCGTAATATTTATGTTAATCTGATTATGATGTAAAGGAATGGAGTCTGTTATGAAAAACAAAAAAAGAAAAGTAACTTCACTGCGAAAAAAGTCTGTTACTGTTGTTCTTATTGCAGCTTTAGTGTTAGCTGTTATTGCCGTTACAATAAGCGGTGCATTTTACAGCTACAATATGTTTGGCCACTACAAACAGCTTGCAGAGCAGCTTGCAGACACTTCGGCGTCGCTTATGAGTGCAGAAGATATCAAGCACTATTACACCGAGGTAAAGAAGCTGGAGCCTTATGACGACGAAAAATACAACTCCGACGAGGCTTATCGGAAAGAGTATGACGAAAAGGTAAACGCCATTAAAGACGACAAGTATCAGGAGATGCTGGACATACTCTTTACCTTTGCTGACCAGTCTGAAAACAGAAACGAAATTGAGTATATCTACGTCCAGGTTATCGAAGGTAATCAGGTTACTTATATTTTTGACGCAGACCACACCGACGAGGCATATCAGCTTGGCACGGTTGTTCCTGTATCCGACGCCAACACCGATAAAGACGGACTCGAAAACGGTATTCCTGCCTTTATTTCAAACAACCCCGACGATGGCTGGCTTTGTACCTGTATGCGACCTATACGTGATTCAGACGGCAAACCGGTTGCACTTGTAGGCGTTGATATTTCTATGAGTAAGGTTGTAACTGAGGGTATAGCTTATATTGTAACACTTATTATAATTATGATAATCGCTGTAGGATTACTCAGTCTGCTCATTCTTCGTGGTACTGATAAGTCTATGGTAAGACCGATTAACAAACTGTCAGAAGCAGCAAGAAGATTTGTTGAGGATAGGGGTAAAAAGTCAGATGAACATTCTGCTATAACTCAGCTCGACATTCAGACGGGAGACGAACTCGAAACTCTCTGCGACTCGGTTAAACAGATGGAACAGGACATTAACGAGTACATTACACACTTAACGGCTGTTACAGCCGAGAAGGAGCGAATCGGTGCCGAACTTTCGCTCGCCACACGGATTCAGGCAGATATGCTTCCAAATATATTCCCTGCATTTCCTGAAAGAAAAGACCTTGACATATTTGCAAGTATGACTCCTGCAAAAGAGGTCGGCGGCGACTTCTATGACTTCTTCCTTGTTGACGATACGCATCTTGCAATGGTTATGGCGGATGTTTCGGGTAAGGGAATTCCTGCAGCACTGTTTATGATGATGAGCAAGATTCTCATTCAGAACGCAGTTATGAGCGGCAAATCTCCTGCCGACGCACTTATGACGGTAAACAATCAGATTTGTGCAAACAACCGTGAGGAGATGTTTGTTACCGTATGGCTCGGTATTGTTGATTTGGAAACGGGACTTCTCACCGCATCAAACGCAGGTCACGAAAAACCGATTGTTAAATCTGCTCACGGCGACTTTGAAGTGTTTAACGATAAGCACGGATTTGTTATAGGCGGTATGGAAGGACTCAAATACCGTAATTACGAAATTCAGCTTGCCAAAGGCTCAAAAGTATTCCTCTACACAGACGGTGTGGCAGAAGCAACTGACAATGCAAAAGAACTGTTTGGTATTGACAGAACTATTGACGCACTTAACAAGTGCAAGGACGAAAGTCCTAAGAAGGTTCTTGAAACCGTTAAAGCGTCCGTTGACGAGTTTGTAGGCGACGCACCGCAGTTTGACGACCTGACTATGTTATGCTTTGCATTTGAAGGAGGTAAATCCGAATTGACTGTTGAGGCAACGCTCGACAATGTTGCTGTTGCTATGGACTACGTCGGGGAACAAGCGGAAAAACTTCCGTTTTCACAAAAGGCAATAAATCAGATTAAAATTGCTGTTGACGAACTTGTTAGCAACGTTGCACGCTATGCTTACGGCGAGCATGAAGAAGGTACGGTCAGCGTGTATGTAAGCAGCGACGAAAAGGGTATGTCAGTACGTATTACAGACTCGGGTATTCCTTACAACCCGCTCGAAAAAGAAGACCCTGACATATCACTTTCTGCAGATGAAAGAGGCATTGGCGGACTCGGTATTTTCCTTGTTAAAAAGACAATGGACGAGATTGAATATACGTACAAAGATAACCGGAATATACTGACGTTCAGAAAGAACTTTGCCGAGTAAAAACGTAAAACTCAAAAATGCTTGGAAACCTGATGTTTCCAAGCATTTTCTTTGTATACAATCTTTACACAAGGGAGGTAATACAGACGTTTATATCGGCGTGGTTATGCCCTCTGTAGAAAGTCAAAAAGGGCGGTAGCCAAACGGCTACCGCCCTTATACTTTTGTTTTGCTTACTCTATAGTTAATATATCCGAAAATCCTGTAACTTCAAGCACTTCCATTACGTCGTCGCATACGTTTGTAAGTTTCATTCCGCCTTTAGCACTCATCTCTTTGTGTACCTTTAAAAGCACCCTCAGACCTGCCGAGGAAGTGTAGGGCATATCCTTTAAATCAAGAATAAGTTCGTCCGTGCCGTCAAGGCTTTCAAGTATTTTCTTTTCAAGGTCGGGAGCTGTAACTGTGTCAACCCTTCCCGAAACAGTAATTGTCAGCCTGCCGCCGTCTTTAATAGAATTAATTTCCATAATTACACCTCGTTTAAAAATAAAGTTTATCTGTTTTAGGCACAAGTTCACAAAGCTGATTTGTGCAGTTTTCAATAATATCCGTCTTGTCCGGCGAACGCTTGATAGTTCTGCGAAGGAGTCTTGCGTAGCCGATAATTCTTGCCTTTATTACAGCGTCGTTAATAAATCCGTCATCCTTACCGTCAAAGTAGTACTTAAGCGTAGCATCCCAGAAAACCTCCGCAGTGCTGCGTTCAATACCGAGGAAACGCATAACGTCGTCGTGGTCGGTCTCGCTGAAGCCGAGATATGCAAGATACATCTGCGACAGCTCAAATACGGGGTGACCTACCGAGAGCGTGTCCATATCAATAAGCAGATTTTCATTACCCTGACGCATTATGTTTTTGATGTGATAATCGCCGTGGAGCATAAAGTTTGACTCGGGAATTTCGTTAAACAGTCTGAGCAGTTTGTCGCCAATCTCTTCCGGAAGATGCGGTTTTACGTACTCAGCCCAGCCGATAGCCTCCTGCTTTTTGCTCGGAAGTTCGCCTTCTTTAAGTTCTGTTGAATGAATTGTTTTAAGTATATCTACGCTCTGTTTTGCGAGTTCGTCAATATCTTCGCCCTCAGCCATAAGTTTTGCAAACGACTTTGCGTTGAGCAGTTCAAATACCGAGCCGTACAAATCGCCAACCTGTACCACGTCGTAGGGGATAGCGGTAGGAATACCCATAACAAACGCCTTACGTGCGAGTTCACGTTCGTTGTGGATTTCGTCAAGCGAGTCGGGATTTTTGTAAACCTTAACAATCGTATCGGGGTCGGTGCGGTAAACCTTACCGTTTGCACCTTCGCCAATAACCTCGCAGCCCTCAACAGAAAGTTTTCTGTAAGCCTTTGCAATATCCATCATCTCGGTAAATCCTGTCATATCAAAGATTTCGTAAACCTCTGAATTGCAGTTGATTACCTTAGTGCTTTTGTTTGCCTTTTTGAGCCTGAGAATTACTCTCAGTCCCGCACTCGATATGTACTCAAGTTCAGATGCGTCAAGCACAAGTTCGCCGTCAAAATCGCCGATTTGTTCGTTGATTTTCTTTTCTGTTTCAGCCGCATTTGCAGAGTCGATTCTGCCTGTGAGTTTTACTGTCATAACTATCTCCTTATTCACATTCATCAAATACGTGATGAACAAGTTGTTTATATTCTTTATAAGCGGGGTACTCTTTCAGTTCTGTTGTGTAATCAAGCACTGATTGATGGTACCAACGCTGCTTTTTGGGGTCCTTTTCGTTAAAGCGTTCAAACACTTTGACTCCTAACACGTCGTAGTCTCTCGCAAGCGAACGCATATTTGAAAGCTTGTCGCCAATCCAGAGCATCTTTGATTCAAGCGGGGCGTTTTTAAGCACCGCAAGCGACTCTTCCTTGCGGATTTGCCACGTGGCGTCGGCAGGCAAATCGGGTCGCTTGTTCTCCGTCTCGTGTCCCACGAGTTCGGCAATCCTTTCGCCGAATACTTCTCTGATTTCCTCTGCGGTCACGGGGGTGTCCTCCACAGTGTCGTGTAGTACCGCTGCCGCAAGAATTTCCAAATCGTTTGTCATAGTGCCTACAATAGTGGCGTCCTCAAGCGGATGCAGTATGTAAACACCGCCGTCTTTTCGTATCTGACCTTCGTGAGCTTTCATCGCAAAGACAACTGCTTTTTCAAAAATATTGTACATTATTCACTCCATAGAAAATTAATAATATATATTATACTATATTCCAAAGCAAAAATGGGTAACAATTTTGTAATAATTTTATTTTATATATTGTTTATAATTTTTTACTTGTTAATGACTGCATAAATATGTATAATGTATGCGGAGGTGCAGGATATGACTACTCAGGAATACTTAAATCAGATTGACTCCGTGATTGCAAACGGCAGGTACAAAGCCGACTGGCAGTCACTTTCAAACCACAAAACGCCCGACTGGTATCGCAGAGATAAGTTCGGAATTTTTATTCACTGGGGAATTTACAGCGTACCGGGTTTCGGCAACGAGTGGTATTCACGTAATATGTACAACTCTGACCACCGTGAGTTTGAGCATCACCGCAAGACTTACGGCGAGCAGAAAGACTTTGGCTACAAAGACTTTATTCCTATGTTTAAGGCGGAAAAGTTCGACGCTGCCGAGTGGGTAAAACTCTTTAAGCTCAGCGGTGCAAAATTCGTTATGCCCGTGTGCGAGCATCACGACGGATTTGCTATGTACAAAACCGACTTCAACAAGTGGAACAGCGTTGATATGGGACCGCATCACGACGTGGCAGGCGAGATAAAAGCCGAGTGCGAAAAAGAGGGGCTTACCTTCTGTGCTTCAACACACAGGGCGGAGCATTATTTCTTTATGAACACGGGCAGAACCTGCGACAGCGACGTAAACGACGACGATTACAGGGATTTTTACGGTCCTGCCGTAACCGAAGAGGCGTACAACCGTGACAATATCTTTAAAACGACTGAGGACACTTACGCACCGGGTGCAAGCAAGGAGTGGCTCGAAGACTGGCTTGTACGAACCTGCGAACTCATAGATAAGTATCAGCCGAAAATTCTGTATTTTGACTGGTGGATTCACAATCACACCTTCAAGCCTTACCTCAAAAAACTTGCAGCATATTATTATAACCGTGCTGACGAATGGGGCGAAGAGGTAACCATCAACTATAAACACGAGGCGTTCCCTCCGGGAGTCGCAACCTTCGATGTGGAGCGTGGTGCGTTAACGGGTATTTCGCCAATTCCGTGGCAGACTGATACCGCAATCGGCAAAAGTTCGTGGGGCTACCGCTTTGACAACGACTACAAAAATTCACGCCAGATTGTTTGTGATTTGATAGACATAGTCAGCAAAAACGGTATGCTTCTGCTTAACGTAGGACCAAAGCCCGACGGCACAATAACCGCCGAAGAAACCGCAATACTCAAAGAAATCGGCGAGTGGATGGCGAAAAACGGCGAGGGTATTTACGGCACAACTTTCTGGAGGCAGTTCGGCGAGGGCGAAGTGAACAACGAGGGCGGCTTCTTCAAGGACAGCGACGAAAAGCAGTACACGGCCGGCGACTTCAGATTCACTTACAAAAACGGATACGTTTACGCATTCCAGATGCGTCCCGACGGCTGCGACGCAGCAATCAAAGCGTTTGCAAAAAGGGAAGTGCACGACTTCCTTGTTGAGTCGGTAACCCTGCTTGAAACGGGCGAGGAACTTGAGTTTGAGCGTAAAGCCGACGCAATGGTAATCAAAGCAAACAACAAGTTCAAATCAGACAAACCAATATGTTTTAAAATTCAGATATCATAAAAAAATTCCGCAGGGTTTAGGCGAGGTGCGGTAACGAAGGATAGGTTTTGACTTTGTCCTTTTACCCCTAAAACAATTAAAAATTCCCTGAATACGCAAGTATGCAGGGAATTTTATAATTCCTTTATGGACTAAAACTACTTTGTCAAAACTGCTTCGCATCCTAAAATCAGTAGATTTTTTGTCAGAACAAAGCACAAATGTCCATTTGGGCTGTCGCCCTAATGGACATTTTAATACAGTTATGACGGAAAAGATACGATTTTAGGACTAACCTTCGTTATCGCACCTCGCCTTTATACATTGATTTCTACTTCAACGCCGAGAAGGTCTTTGTTTTTGTCGAGTATCGGAGCAACTACTTCGCTGAGGAAGTCAGCGGTCTGCTCGGGTGCTCTGCCAACAAAGTTCTGCGGCTTGAGGATTGCGAGTATTTCGTCCTTAGTGGTCATAAACGCAGGGTCTGCGGCAATTCTGTCCACAAGGTCGTTCTGTCCGCCCTCTACCTTTACAACTGCACCTGCAGCCATTGAGTGCTGACGGATTTTTTCGTGCAGTTCCTGACGGTCGCCGCCCTTTTTAACAGCGTCCATCATAATATTTTCGGTAGCCATAAACGGAAGTTCGCTCATAAGACGAGCCTCAATAACCTTGGGGTATACAACAAGACCGCTTGTTACGTTGATGTAAAGGTCGAGTATACCGTCGGTTGCGAGGAATGCCTCGGCAACTGAAACACGCTTATTTGCCGAGTCGTCGAGCGTTCTTTCAAACCACTGTGCAGACGCCGTCCACGCAGGGTTGAGTGCATCAATCATAACGTATCTTGAAAGCGAAGCAATGCGTTCGCTCCTCATCGGGTTACGCTTGTACGCCATTGCCGACGAACCTATCTGGTTTTTCTCGAACGGCTCCTCAATCTCTTTGAGATTCTGAAGAAGGCGAAGGTCGTTTGAAAACTTGCAGCACGACTGTGCAATAAGACCGAGGCAGTTGCATACAATTGTGTCGAGCTTGCGGGCATAGGTCTGTCCGCTTACGGGAAAGCAGGACTTGAAACCCATCTTTTCGGCAATAATTTTGTCAAGTGCCTTGCACTTTTCGTGGTCGCCGTCGAAGAGTTCGAGGAACGAAGCCTGCGTACCCGTTGTACCCTTTGAGCCAAGGAGCATAAGTGTGTCGAGCACGTGGTCAACCTCGTCCAGATCCATAACCAAATCCATAAGCCAGAGCGTTGCACGCTTGCCGACTGTTGTTGGCTGTGCGGGCTGGAAGTGAGTAAAGCCGAGGCACGGCATATCTTTGTATTCGTCCGCAAACTTTGAAACGGATGCGATTGCGTTCACAAGTTTTTTCTTAATGAGCAGCATTGCCTCACGCATTGTGATTACGTCGGTGTTGTCGCCTACGTAGCACGAGGTCGCACCGAGGTGGATAATCGGGCGTGCGTTAGGACACTGTTCGCCGTATGCGTGAACGTGGCTCATAACATCGTGACGGAACTTCTTTTCGTATTCTCTTGCGACGTCGTAGTTAATGTCGTCTGCGTGTGCTTTAAGTTCGTCAATCTGTTCCTGAGTAACGTTGAGTCCGAGCTCGTGTTCAGCCTCGGCAAGAGCAATCCACAGTTTTCTCCACGTTTTGAACTTGAAATCGGGAGAATAGATATACTGCATTTCCTTGCTTGCGTATCTTGCTGCAAAGGGAGAATTGTAAATATCGTTTGCCATTAGTCAAGTCCTACTCTCTTCATCATCTCTGCATAAGCCTCTTCTACGCCGCCCATATCACGGCGGAAACGGTCTTTGTCGAGTTTTTCGTGTGTGTTAATATCCCAGAAACGGCAGGTGTCGGGGCTGATTTCGTCAGCGAGTACAATTTTGCCGTCGGCAGTCTTGCCGAATTCGAGTTTGAAGTCGATAAGTTCAACGCCTATTGAAGCAAAGTATTCTTTGAGGACATCGTTAACTTTGAATGCCATTTCTTTGATTGTTTCAACTTCTTCACGTGTAGCAAAGCCGCAGGATACTGCGTGGTAGCCGTTAATCAGCGGGTCGCCGAGGTCGTCGTCCTTGTAGGAGAACTCGATTGACGGGCATACAAAATCCATGCCCTCTTCAAGACCGAGACGCTTGCAGATTGAACCTGCTGCACGGTTGCGGATAATAACCTCCAGCGGAACAATTGTAACCTTTTTAACGGCGGTTTCTCTGTCTGAAAGCTCTTCTACAAAGTGGGTTGGAACGCCCTTCTTTTCAAGGAGCTGCATAAGGTAGTTGCTCATCTTGTTGTTGACAACACCCTTGCCGACAATTGTACCCTTCTTTTCGCCGTTGAAAGCAGTTGCGTCATCCTTGTAGTCAACGATTACGATGTTCTCGTCCTCTGTTGCCCACACTTTTTTAGCCTTGCCCTCGTAAAGCTGAACTGTTTTTGTCATAATGATATCCTCCCAAATATATTAATTATAAATTAATTTCGCCTTCAAATACCGTGGTGGCAGGTCCTGTCATAAATACGCTGTCGCCCTCTTTGCCGCTCCAGCTTATCTGCAAATCTCCGCCGAGAAGATGCACGGTAACTTCGCTTTCGCAGTAGCCGTTAACCATAGCGGCAACCGCACTTGCACAAGCACCCGTGCCGCAGGCAAGAGTTTCGCCCGAGCCACGTTCCCACACACGCATTTCAAGATTTTTTCTGTCGGTAACTTTAATGAATTCGGTGTTAGTTCTGTCAGGGAACATCTCGCTGTTCTCAAACAGTCTGCCCACGCCCTCAACGTCAAAATCACGTGGCGGGCTGTCGATAAAAACAACGGCATGCGGATTGCCCATTGACACGCAGGTCATTCTGTATTCCCTGCCGCCGACTGTAACCGGACAGTCAACCGCTCTGTCGCCGCTGCAAATAACGGGAATATCCTCTGCCCTGAGTGACGGAGCCCCCATATCAACACGGGCTGACACAACCTCGCCGTTTTCAACTGTAACGTCAATGACTTTAACAGCACCCATTGACTCCACGGTAAACGAAGTTTTGTCCGTCAGTTTGTGGTCGTACACATATTTTGCAACGCAGCGAATACCGTTGCCGCACATTGCACCGCGTGTGCCGTCCGCATTATACATAACCATTTCAAAATCAGCTTTGCTTCCTTTTTTAATAAGGATAATTCCGTCGCCGCCGATACCGAAATGTCTGTCTGAAAGCTTTATTGCAGCCGCCGTCTCATCGGGGAGCTGCTCATTTGTGCAGTCAAAATACACATAGTCATTGCCGCAACCGTGCATTTTTGTAAATTTCATAATCAGTCTCCAAACTGTTTGAATTCAATAATTACGTCCTGTGCCACCTGAGTCAGTTTTTTGCCGCTTTTCATACTCTGGTTCTGCAGATACCTGTGAGCCTGCATTTCGGTTAATCCCTGCAGGTTCATAACAATAGTTTTTGCTTTGCTTATAATTTCCTCGTCGCTTTTGCCGTACTGCGTAAACGAACTTTTTGACGACATAAGTATTGCGACCGTATTTAGAAAATCTGCCCTGTCAAGAGGTAGCGACAGTGAAATAATACCGTCTGAATAGTATTCTGCCTCGCCGACCGAAAGTGCGATAACGTCAAACCCCTGAGGCAGCTCTTCGTAAAGCGACGCTGCACTCATATCACGCAGAATTGACGCTGCAATTACAACGCCTTCGTGCATACTGTCCGCCATACTGAGCACGCTTGCCGCAGTTGCACATACGCAGCACACATAAAATCCGTTTTCTTCAAGCACCGATTTAATCTGCAGTGCCGTCTTTTTAACAGGGTAAGCAATGATTATATTTTTCATAAAATCACTTTTTCAGATTGCTTGTATTTTAATAGTTTGTATTATACCACATCTCGCTTTAATGTAGCAATAGTTAATAAATATAAAATTAATTACCCTTCAAAATGGGCTTTTGGTAATCTGTCACAAAAAACCTATACTTTTTAAGTAATTTTGCACAACTTTTTGAAAATTTTAAAAAATTCTTGTAACAAAATATACAAATACCACTTGAATTGCTGTTAGTTATCTGTTATTATAAAATTACAAATATAAGATAGTGGATTATTGTATGATTTTTTTCGCTGTCTTGACTGATATAAGGAGAAATGCTATGGCTCATATTAAAGACGAATATCAGCTGCCTGTATATCTGTTTCACGACGGGACCAATTACAAGGCATATGAGTTCTTCGGTGTTCATAAAATAAAAGAGAACACCTACGCTTTCAGAGTTTGGGCTCCAAATGCAGAAGGTGTGAGCGTTGTCGGCGACTTCAACGGCTGGGATGAAAATGCCCACAGATGTCTGCCCGCCTCACCCGGTATATGGGAGGCTATTATTGAAAACGTCAATGTTTATGACTGCTACAAATACGCAATCAAAACAAAAGACGGCAGAACGCTTATGAAGGCTGACCCGTATGCAGTGCATCAGGAAACACGCCCTGCAACAGGCTCTAAAGTTTACGAACTTTCAGACTTCAAATGGCACGACAAAAAGTGGCAGGAGGACAAGAGTAAAACAAACATTCTTGAAAAGCCTGTTAACATTTACGAAATTCACTTCGGTTCGTGGAAACAACACGACGACGGCAACTTCCTCACCTACCGTGAAATGGCGGACGAGCTTGTGCCGTATGTTAAAGATATGGGTTATACTCATATTGAGATGCTTCCTGTAACAGAGTATCCGTTTGACGGCTCGTGGGGATATCAGGTAACGGGCTACTTTGCCGCAACTTCACGTTACGGCGTGCCTGAAGATTTGATGTACTTCATAGACCAGTGCCACAAAAACGGCATAGGCGTTATTCTTGACTGGGTACCTGCCCACTTCCCTAAAGACGCACACGGACTCTACGAATTTGACGGTCAGTGCTGCTACGAATACGCAGACCTCAAAAAAGGCGAGCACAAGGAATGGGGTACAAGAGTATTTGACTACTCCAAAAAAGAGGTGCAGTCGTTTCTTATCTCCTCTGCTATGTTCTGGGTTGAAAAGTTCCACTTTGACGGACTCAGAGTTGACGCCGTTGCGTCCATGCTCTACCTCGACTACGGACGTGAAAACGGACAATGGACGCCAAACAAAAACGGAGGCCGTGAAAATCTTGAGGCAGTTGAATTCTTCCAGAAGCTGAACACCGCAATGTTCAGAGAGCAGCCCGGTGTTATGATGATTGCCGAAGAGTCAACCGCATGGCCGATGATTACTATGCCGACCGACATCGGCGGACTCGGTTTCAACTTTAAGTGGAATATGGGCTGGATGAACGATATGCTTCGTTACACATCTATGGACCCGCTTTTCAGAAAAGGCAATCACAACTGCATAACCTTCAGTTTCTTCTATGCTTTTTCGGAGAACTTTATTCTGCCGATAAGCCACGATGAAGTTGTTCACGGCAAGGCAAGTCTGCTTAACAAGATGCCCGGCGACTATGATATGAAGTTTGACGGTATGAGGCTGTTCCTTGCATATATGTTCGCTCACCCGGGCAAAAAACTGCTGTTTATGGGAAGTGAGTTCGGTCAGTTCATAGAATGGAACTACAAGCAGGGGCTTGACTGGATGCTTCTCGGTTACGACAAGCACGCTCAGCTCAAGGAATTCACCAAGGAACTCAACAAGTTCTACAAGGCTCACAGCGAACTTTGGGAGATTGATTACAGCTGGGAAGGTTTTCAGTGGATTTCGAGCGAGGACAACTGCAACAGCGTAATCGCTTTCAGACGAATCAACAAGAACGGTGACGACATTATTGCCGTATTCAACTGGACGCCGAACAGTTTTGAGAGTTACAAAATCGGCGTACCCGACGCAGGTAAGTACAAGGTGGTGCTTGACACATCACTTTCTAAATACGGCGGTGACAAGCCAAGACTTGCAGGTACTTATAAGACTGTTAAAGAGCCTATTCACGGCTTTGACCAGCACATTGACCTCAAGTTGCACGGTTTGTCCGCAATGTACTTAAAAAAGGTTGAAGAAAAACCGAAAACAAAAAAGAAATAACTTAAATCTTTTGGAGGCATAAAGAATGAAACACAAAACAGATGTTGTAGCAATGCTCCTTGCAGGCGGACAGGGCAGCCGTCTGGGAGTTCTTACCAAGAGCATTGCAAAGCCTGCAGTTCCGTACGGAGGAAATTATCGCATTATTGACTTCCCTCTTTCGAACTGTGTTAACAGCGGTATTTACACCGTAGGCGTTTTAACTCAGTACCAGCCGCTTGTACTTAACGACTACCTCGGCAACGGTCAGCCGTGGGACCTTGACAGAATCAACGGCGGCGTACACGTACTCTCACCTTACGAGGCTATCGGCGGTGCTGAGTGGTACAAGGGTACTGCTAACGCAATTTATCAGAACATTGCGTTTATTGAAAAGTATGACCCCGAATATGTTGTAATTCTTTCGGGCGACCATATTTACAAGATGAACTATGCAAAGATGATTGACTTCCACAAAAAGAACAATGCAGACTGCACAATCGCAGTGCTTGAAGTTCCTTGGGAAGAGGCGTCACGTTTTGGTATTCTTGCAACGGACGAGAACAACAAGATTTACGAGTTCGCCGAGAAACCTGCCGAGCCTAAGTCAAACAAGGCGTCTATGGGCGTTTACGTATTCTCGTGGGACAAACTCCGCAAGTATCTTATTGAGGATGAGGCAAATCCTGAGTCGTCAAACGACTTTGGTAAAAACATCATTCCTACGATGCTTGCAGACAACCAGAGAATGTTTGCGTTCCCGTTCAAGGGCTACTGGAAAGACGTTGGTACTATCGACTCACTCTGGGAGGCTAACCTCGACATTATCAATCCTAACGTTGACCTCGACCTGTCAGACAAGACCTGGAAGGTTTACTCACGTAATCCTATGGCTCCGCCGCACTACATCGGCGAGGACGCCGTGGTTGAAAAGTGTTCAATCGGCGAAGGCTGTGAGATTGACGGCACGGTTGACTACTCCGTAGTTTCCCCCGACGTTATTATTGAAAAGGGTGCAGAGGTTAAGTACTCTGTAATTATGCCCGGTGCAAAGATAAAAGAGGGTGCGAAGGTTTACTACTCAATTATCGCCGAGGACGCTGTGATTGAAAAGAACGCACAGGTTGGCGAAATCCCCGAAAACCTTGAGAACAGCGAGGACTGGGGCATTGCAGTAATTGGCTCAAAGGCAACAATCACCGAGGGCAAGAAGATTGCCCCGAAAGAAATGATAGCATCGGGAGAGGAGGTATAAGACAATGAACGGAAAGAAAGTTCTTGGATTAATTTTTGCAAATATTCACGAAGAGGCTCTTGATTCTCTTACGGATATGAGAACAATGGGTTCTGTACCGTTTTGTTCACGTTACCGTTTAATTGACTTCCCTCTTTCAAATATGGTTGACAGCCAGATTTCAAACGTAGGCGTTGTTACAAACTCAAACTTCAACTCGCTTATGGACCACGTTGGCACAGGTAAACCGTGGGATTTGTCAAGAAAAACAGATGGTCTTTATCTTCTGCCGCCGTACTCGCTCAGCAACACAACAATGTGGGGCAACCGCATTGACGCTATTTACGGCAATATGAATTTCCTCGACCAGTCAAATCAGGAATGGGTGCTTATGAGCGACTGCTACAATGTTATGAACATTGACTTTGAAAAGGTATTTGACGCTCACGAAGAAAGCGGTGCGGCTGTTACAATAGTCGGTGTTAAAGGCAAAAAGCCTGCTAATATGAGCAGCGTTCTTGTTATGGACAACGTTGCTGAGGACGGTAAGATTAACTCTGCCGTTATCGACCCCGACACCGACGACGAAGTATTCTACTCGTGCAATATTATTCTTATTAAAAAGTATCTGTTGCAGACACTCGTCACAACTGCTCACTCAAAGAACGAAGTTTCGTTCCAGAGAAGTATTCTGATGAACTGCATAAACTCGGGAAAGGCTTATGCCTATGACGCAACAGACTGCTTTATCGGAACAATCGACAGTGTACAGAGCTACTACGACATTTCGATGAGCCTGCTCAACAAAGACATAAAGAACAAGCTGTTTGTATCGGACAGACCGATTTACACCAAAGAACGTGACGATATGCCTACTCTTTACGGTCACGACGCAAAGGTTAAGAACACACTTGTTGCTGACGGCTGCGAAATCAAGGGAACTGTTGAAAACAGTATTCTTTTCAAAGGTGTTAAGGTTGAAGAGGGTGCTGTTGTTAAGAATTCTATTCTTATGCAGGACACTGTGATAGGCGAAAACACAAAGGTTAACTACATCATCGCCGACAAGAATGTTAACATCAAGTCGGGCGTTGAACTTTCGGGTGCAGAGAACTTCCCTGTAAGTCTTAGTAAAGATACAAGAATCTGACGATTCGGTTTTGAGTTTTGAGCTTTGAGTTTTGAAAACTCTGCTCATAACTCTCCATAGTAAAGGAGAAAAATATGAAAGTATTATATGTTGCTTCAGAGGCACTTCCGTTTATGGCGTCCGGTGGACTCGGTGATGTTGCAGGCTCGCTGCCCGCAGCACTTCGCAAGCGTCTTATAGGCTGCCGTGTAGTAATGCCTCTTTACGACTCAATAAAGCAGGAATATAAAGACCAGATGAAGTTCATTACATCTATCTCTGTTCCTGTTTCGTGGAGAAGACAGTACTGCGGTATATTTGAAGCAAAGCACAACGGAGTAATCTATTACTTCCTTGACAATCAGTATTATTTCAAGCGTGACGGTATTTACGGTCACTACGACGATGCAGAGAGATTTGCTTTCTTTGCCAGAGCCGTACTCGAAATCATCCCACACCTCGGCTGGAAGCCCGACATTATTCACTGCAACGACTGGCAGAGTGCGTTGACTCCGCTGTATTATAGCTGCTACTATGCTAATCAGATGGGCTGGGAAAATATCAAGACTGTATTTACAATTCACAATATTCAGTACCAGGGCAAGTACGGCGACGAACTTCTCGGCGACGTTCTTGGTATTGCTCCGGAGTTTAACAACCTCATTCTGTATGACGGACTTGTTAACTTTATGAAGGCGGGTATTGAGTGTGCAAACAGAGTTACAACTGTTTCACCAACATATGCCAAAGAAATTCTTGACCCATGGTTCAGCTACGGACTTGACCCCATTCTTAATCAGAGAAGCTGGAAACTCTGCGGTATCTTAAACGGTATTGACACCGATAACTACAACCCCGAAACCGACAAGAATATTGCCGCTAACTACAATGCAAAGCATTACGCTGAGGAAAAGGCAATTAACAAAAAGGCACTGCAGGAGCAGATGGGTATGGCAGTACGTCCCGACGTTCCGCTCATTGGTATTGTTAGCCGTCTTGCAGGTCACAAAGGATTTGACCTTATGAAAGAAGTGCTTGAAAAGAGCCTTTGGGAGCGTGACGTTCAGTACGTTGTTCTTGGCTCCGGCGAGTGGCAGTACGAGAGTTTCTTCAGAGAACTGCACGACAAATATCCCGACAAGGTTGGTATTTGCATAGGCTTTGTTCCCGAACTTGCACGCAAGATTTACGCAGGTGCAGACCTGTTCTTAATGCCGAGCAAGAGTGAGCCGTGCGGACTTTCGCAGATGGTGGCACTTCGCTACGGCACGCTGCCGATAGTTCGTGAGACAGGCGGTCTTAAGGATTCTATCACAGACTGCGGCGACGGTGAGGGCAACGGTTTCACCTTCCAGACATACGACGCATACGATATGCTCGGTGCAATTTACAGAGGCGTTGACGCTTACTACGGCGACAAAGGCATATGGGACGCACTTGTTAAGAGAGCACTTGAATGCGATATGTCATGGGGCAAGAGTGCAAACGAGTACATCAAGATGTACAAGGGACTTATGAAAGAATAAGAAATGTCATTTATGTGACTCCAAATTAAAAAAGCAGAGGAAGGAATAATCCTTCCTCTGTTTTTTGTTTTTTAATTAAAGCCATCTTGAACATACAAAAAAACAGCGGCAGTCACCTGCCGCTATTTTTGTTTTATGAATTGCCGAATCCGTCGTCGTAGCTGCCGTCACCATCGCCGCTGCCGTCAACTGCCGTTGCGGAATCCTTGGGTAGTCCGTAGAAGAACGGCTGAGCCCATTCGTTGATATTCGGGTTAGGATTCTTATCGTAACCGTACATATAAACATCGTCTACATTTGCCTCAGCATTGTCGTAATCCTTCTGCGGAATCAGGTATACCTTCTTTGAACTTGCGATGTGAAGGTCCATCGTACGCCAGTTGTTGAAGCGGTGAACGTTGATATAGAATGTGTTGATATCAACTGTATCGCCGATGATACTGCCGTAGAAATCGTACGCAAATCCGTCGAGGTCTACATCACCCACAGGAGCGTACATCAACGCACCGATTGAACCTCTGAGTGCGTAGAAGTTTACGTCGCCCTGATACGATGCAAATGCGTTTGGAAGGTCAGTTGCATCTGACGGTGTGGTTTCCGAAGTTTCGGATACAAAGTTGAGGTTTGTGAAGTTAACATCGCCCCGGTTTGCAATGAAATAAGTAAACCTTATTTTTGCAGTTGTGGCAATATTAATCTCGTTATTGGCGTAAACTACAATCGGTTTGGTGTAAACCTTATGAGTTACTCCGCCCTCATCAGTGTAAGTACTGTATCTTACGCCTCTTCCATCTGTGTAGTTGCCGTTAGCCTCATGCTCAACACCGTTACTGTCTACATAAAGCCTCTGCGACCTGTCGTACGAATCAAAGCCCTTGTAGGTTTTGTTTTCGCTGAGTCCGAGGTTAGCCCTCATACTATCCATAAAGCCGTCGAACGAGCTGAAGTCTGCCTGAAGATTATAGATAGGAGCCCAGCAGTCAAAGTCGTGGCCCATAAATACGAGCGAGCCTTTACGCATCATAGTCTGACCGAATACCATTGCATCGTAAGTGCCGAAGATTGAGGTATTCATATTCATATTGAGCTGACCGAGCGAGTAAATACTACCCGGCTTTGGCTCGAAGTCCTGCTTAAGGTCGTGGCGGATTCTGTTGAATGCTGTAGTAAGCGTTGACCACAGAGTTGCATTCCAGTCATCAGGATATACGAAGTCGGTTTCGTGATAAGTTTCGTTACCGAATACTTCGGGAAGTACCCAGAGGTCCGAATTATGCTGAAGCGTGATGTGGCTGAGTGCGACTACTACGCCGCCCGATACTGCACGGGTGTAAGCATACTCACGAAGGTAGCTTGTGTAAGAAAGGATGTTGCCGCCAACGTAGAAGTCGGAGCCGATAGCCTTATCCTTACCGTCGTCACGAAGAACGGATTCTTCCTTGACTGCAAGCTGGTTGTTCTCACCTTCAGAGTCGATGTTTTCACCCTGATTATCGTTACCTGCACCGGCTGCTGTGCCGTCATTCGGACGCTCATGCTCGTCACTGTTGTAATTGAACTCGCCGCCTTCTTCGGTTGTACCCTGTTCGTCCTGACGGTTGATTGCGTCTTCAAACTCGTTTAGGTACTGCTGAGCACGTGCTTGTTTAACGCCCCTGAAGTAGTTTTCGTCAAACTTGCCGAGTTCGATATAACTTGGCGAGGTCATATTTTTGCCAACGTAACAGGTTACCTGGTCACGAATCTTGATGTTTGAAAGCGTCGCCTTCATATTGCCGCCGACATAGATTTCGGAGTAAGCACCGCCGTCAATTGACGTGCTTGCCGTCATATCGCCGCCGACAAACAGTCTTGCGTCGTGACGCATTGTGATGTAACCGTTTGTAATTGCCTTGGCGTTCATATTTCCGCCGACTCTTACAGTAGTTGACGCATAAATCTTGGTATAATTACCGCTCGCCATACTGCCCTGAACATACATATAGCCCGAATTAGCATATACGCCGTTGTTCATAAACATCTCTATTGCTCTGGACATAAGCTGAGAGTCGGACATACCGCTGTATTCACTGTCGCCTGCCTGCCGTTTTCCACGCAGTTCGTTATACTTTGCTGTAATCCATGCGTTTTCGCTTGCCGTACGGTACTTTTCAAGTTTAGCCTCGGTTGCGTCCTCTTTGCTTTCGCTCAGCGACTTACCTATTTCGAGGTAGTTTGACGCATCAAAGTCACCGTAGACATACGTTTTGGTCATATCACGAATCTTGGTGGTATCACGGACGTAAGCGTTACCGTGAATTACAAGCTCGGAGAAGATATTTACATCAAGCAACTGATAAGCAAAGAGTGAATATTCCTTGCCTGTAAGTCTGCTTGTAAGGTTTTTGATGTTGCCTGCAAGCAGGTCGGTAATACCCGGACCGAATATAGTAGGATTATCCTTATAAGCCGAATCCTCATCAAGAGCACGGCACTTCCAGTTGAGGTTGCCGTTATCGTCGTAAAGACCGTCGCCCTGACCGCAGATAATCATAGAAACATTCTGCTTGAGGTAGAGCTTCTGCGGACAGTAGAAACTGCCGCCGATAAGGATATTTGCGTTTGCCTGAACATCAATATCACGTGATGAATCGTACGGAACTGTATCACCTGCGAACGATGTTGCACCAATGCCGATACCAAACGCTTTCCAGTTGTTGTCAAGGTCCATACCCTCAACGTTTGCGTAAACGTCGCCGCCCACACGCATATAGCACGACTTGTAGTTATCGCTTGCACCGAATTTGGATTCGTACTGATGGTCCTCGAAGTACGAAATAACGTTACCTGCTGTACCGCCTGTGTTGTAGTATCTGAACCACATATTAAGTTTGAGCGGACGTCTTGCACGAAGGTCGCCGTCAACCATAAAGATACTGTTTTTACCTGTTGCAACTGCTGCACCGCTGTAACATTCGCCGCCTATAAATGTGTTTGAATCATTAGGTGCCCAGATTGCTGTCATATAGTATACAGAACCTGTATCGGTACCGTCGTTACCGCCTGTACCGTAAACCTTGAAGTCGCCACGGGTGAACATTGTGCCCTGGTTGATTACGGAACCTGCACCATCAGAGGTGCTGACTCTTTCCTTGTTGCCGAGAATCATATTTCCACCAACAAAGAGCGTTGCGTCTTTCCAGGTCATTGTGGCACCGTTGTCGTCCGATGTTGAGCCTGCAAGTTTGTACAGACCGTTCATAAGTGCAAACGAACGTGTCTTAGAACTCTTAAGACCGAGTGCAGGAATGTTAAGGTTGAAGATGACACCCGTGTCATCACGCATCTTGCCTGCAGCACGCATAGAGCCGATACTGTTGTTTCTGAGGTCGCCGCCAACGTACATCTGACCGCAGTTGTAAGCAATTTCACCGTACGAGAGTCTGCCGTCGCAACCGAACGAGCAACCCTGCTTGTTGATGAATCTGTTTGAGTTACACTGGAACTCGCCTGCAAACTGAGCGTTAGCATAAGCGTAGTTCATAAATGCGAAGTCAGAAAGTAAGTCGTCGTCGTCTGAACCTGAGTAGCCCTCAACGCTGAGACCGTAGTTCATCTTGATGGTGCCTGCGTTGCGGACATAACCCTTAAAGGTTAGTGTACCGCCCTTGTTACCGTAGTTCCAGGCGAGGAAGGAAGCACCTGTGTCGCCTTCCCATCTACCGTTTTTGAGTGTCCTGCCCTTTGCAGGGTTAGAAGTGGTATCGCTGTTGTCCGTAATGTACGTTGCACTGTTATCCATCGTGAAACTACCGTAGATGTGCATCTTGCCGTAGTTCCAGATTGTACAACCCATCTTGTAATCCTTCTGGCAAACAAGACCTGCACCGGTGAGAATATATGCAGCGTTGTCATTTGGAAGCGTTACATTACCGCTTACATATGTGGTACCGTTAGGAATATAGAGCGAAGTACCTCTGTTGTCGACCATTCTGGCATCATCTTTCTTGTAAAAATAGCCGTTGATGTTAAGGTTTGCGTCGATGAATACGTCGCCGTGACCCTCGTAGTAACTTGTATAGTTCAGAGTTGACTGCTCAGTGCCGTTACTGTAAATCTTGCCTAAGAATGTATCTGCATTATCTTTAAGAAGATAGAAATCAGTTTCGTTACCGCTTGAGATATTACCGCTGCCCTTATGAGCATTTGCAATATCTGTACCGCCGTAAGCGTAAAGTCTGCCCCAGTTGGTATAGGTAGCATTGTTCTTAATAGTTATGAGTCCTGCACAGTAAAGAGTAGCCTTACCGTTTGCAGCCGATGAAAGACCTACCTCGACCCAGTCGCTTGTTATAGGTGAATCAATAACTGCAACACCTGTATCCTTAATTGCGACTGTCATAAGTTTGTTGTCTCTGCCGAAGTTCTTGTTAGGCGGCATATAGAGCGTGCCTGCAACCTGAAGGTTGTACTGAACGTCGTCGTTTGTGTTGTCACCGCAGAATACGATACTGTTGTACGTTGAATGAGTAGTAGTATCAATATTCATCGTGTTGTTAGCCGAGAAGCTTATGCCGCTGTAACCGTAAAGTTTTGAACCGTCGTTTACGGTAATCTGGCTTGTGCCGAGCTGACCGTCAACAAAGAGCTTTGAGCCGCCTGAAATATCAATTGCACCCGAGACTGAAACATTGTCGTCGTGATAACTGCTGTTATCGTCACGTGCAAAGAGCCAAGCCGTGTTTGTAAGCGTGATTGAACTTGCGTTCTGACGGATGCCTTCGGTTACAAAGATTGTGGAATTGGATGCGTTGATTGCACCTGCTTTGATAAGGTCTTTTCCTACAAGGACTGCTGAGCCGTTTGTTGCTGTGAACGCACCGCCCGTGCCGCTTGTCTGAATATCAAGCGTACCGCCGCTCGTACAGTTAAGGTTTTCGTTGAAAGTACCTATTTTAACCTTTGACTTATTAAGAGTCATTGAGTGACAAGTGATATTACCTGTTACAAGGAGACGTGAATTTGTAAGATTGATAGGTCCGTTTACTACGAGGTCACCGTAAATCTTAACATCAACGCTTGAACCTGTGAGGCTTGAAGTTGTGATATTCCTGTTCTGAGTTTCGGAACCGAATACAACATTCGAAAGACCTGACAGTGAGTATGCCTCGCCTTCACGTGGGTCCTGAACCTTGATAGGTGCAATAATCTGTGCGTTGCTTTCGCCCGTGTTTGTACCCTCTGCGTTAACCTTGTTGCAGACGTTGAATATTGCGTTGCCGCCTGCATCAATTGTCTGTGTAACGGTTGCCTCATTAGGAGCAAACAGGAGAGCGTCGCCCCACATTGCCACTTTGTTAACCTCAAGGTTAACAGTAGGTGTGGTCTGGTCTTTGTAATTCTCAATTATATTATCGTCAACATATACATAGTGCTTGTCGCCTACGTTAATTGTTGCCTGTGGAGCGGAGAACTTATCTGCACAGTACGTAAGAGCACTGTACTTAGTAAGTGTGTCTTTATAATATTCGTCCTGAACGTAGTAGTTTGTAAGCGGGTCAGATGCAAGACCTGTGCCGTAATCGTATCCGCCTGTGAGCCAAGCACTCTTGAGGTTAGGACAGCTGATTGTTCCGTTTACATAGAGCCTGCCTGCGTTTGCAAACCACGAATCGTTTTCAGAACCTGCACCGCCGATATAGAGGTTTGTGCCGAGGAACACGTATGAGCCTTGCTGCTGGTTTGCGAACGCCTCAAGTTTATTCTTGAAGCAGTCTTCACCGGAAGCCGCACCGTTACCGAGAATACTCAGCACAGTATCAGGACAGGCGTTGCCGTCAGGCGAGTACATCCAGATTCGTCTGTTGTTCTTTGTTGAACTTACGCAGCCACGAACGTAAATTGTTGTGCTGCCCTTGATTTCGAGGATGTTGTTGCCTGCGTTATCGCTGTTGCAGGCAAGAATATCGCCGAGCACCTGAATGTTGCCGCCGTATGAGTAAAGCACTGACGCAGCGTTTATTGACGCTGTTGAGTACATTGTGCCGTAGTTACGGATTGAACGGAGTTCGTCGTTACTTACTTTGCCGTTAACAGTAATGGTACCGCCGCTCGGGGTTCCGTCTGCGGCAATCATACCAACGTACATTGTGCCGTAGTTCTGAAGGTATGCACCAACAGTGATGTTGTTTGCGTCTGCCGAGCCTACACGTATACTCTTACGACATCTGAGCGTTGCACCACGGTTATCAGTTACACCGTTTGTGAATCTGCCCGTTACTTTAAGGTCACCAAAGCAGATAACGTCGCCGTAGTTAGCAAACTCAAATGCGTTTGCGTCCGACGAAACGCCGTTTGTAACGCTGAGGTCACCGTTTACATAAATGATATTATTATTTGTGATTGTGCCTGCTTTAAGCACGTTTGTGCCTGAAGCGATTGCATTATTCTTGTTAATTGCCTGCAACTGACCGCCTGCGTTAACAGTAAGCGAATTACTGATGGTTACGCCGCCGTCGGTCTTGACAATACCGTTTAAAGTAAGATTGTTTGCGGTAATACCTAATCTGCCTATCATATCTGTACAGGTAATTGAGGCAGTGCCGAGAATACGTCCGCCTGCAGTAAGTGTGGCGTTGGTTGCGGTTACAGTACCGTAAAGGTTAAGGTTGCCGCCTGCCATTACAGTATGGTCAGAAGTAAGCAGTCCTGACGAAGCAGTAAAGTCTGTACCTGCGTAAATACCGCCGTAGTTGTTGACATTGGTACCTGAAATTGTTGTCTTGGCACCAATCCAGCCGCCCAGCTGGTTGTTGATGTTACCTGTTCTGATATTGCCGTTTGTAACAATCTGGCAGGTTGCAGAATTTTCTATACTTGTAGGTGCAATTTCGCCGTCTGCAAAGAAATAGCTCTTTTGATAGTTATTAAGCGTATTACAGTCGGTCTTGCCGCCTACATAGATATACGCCTCTGAGCCGGCAGCATTTCCGCTGTAGTTGTTATTTATAATACCGCAGTTAAGGTTACCGTTAACACGTATTTCTGCGTTGCCGCCTGAACTACCGCTCGGGCTATTGTTGACAGCACCGCTACCTGTACTGATTGTCTGTGATTTTATAGTACCGGCATTGTTATTAAGCACGGTGCAAGTAATAGTACCTGCACACTTAATCTCTGCATTAGCATTATTAATAAGAGTTCCCGTCGGAGCTACACTGTCTGTGGCTTCTAATATACCGTTATTTGTGATTGACTTGCCGGACCTTGCTGTAGAAATGATTGCGTTTTTAGCAACCATTGTACCGTTATTTTCGAACCTATCATCAGCTGAAATTGTTCCTGCACAAATCATTTGTGCACCGGCTGCGTTGATGATATTACCGTCTTTGTGGTTACCCCAGCCCGTATAGTCGTTTGCTACAATACCATCACGTGCATATATAACACCGTCGCTGCTATTGTTGCGGATACCGTTTTGTGTTGCATTGATAGTTCCGTCAACGATAATTGTACCGCCGTAATTGTTTACACCGTTACCGTCTCCGTCGCCCTTTGCGGTTAAGTTGCCGTTGATGTAAAGTACTGCACCGGAGTTAACAATAATATTTTTAATAGCTGTAACATCACCGTTAATTATGAGTGCTGCACCTGATGCAAGTTCAATTCGGCTGTCGCTCTTATTTTCGCACCAGATATTACCGTTAATTGCACAGAAACCGTTTGTGTTTACCCAGATGTTTTCACTCGAATCTCCTGCATAGCCATTAGAGTTAACGTTATAACCCCTAATCAGCATCATTGAGTTTTCAAGTACGTTAATACCTGCATCGTTTCCGCACCAAACGTAATCGTTTACAAGAATATTTCTGTTTACACCCGACAGAAAACCTCTTCTTGTTCCGGGGTGATACTTATTTAACCAATAATATTCTGCCGTAGATGTATGGTAGGAACCGTTTTTATTTGAACCGCCGTCCCTGTTACATCTGGACAGTCCGTCATTGCTGCCGATAGACTTTTGCGAACCCCAGTTGTACTGATTTTTAATCGTATCTATAAATGTAGGAACGCTGAAATCCGACTGATGACTGTTCAGATAATTTGTAACCGCATTATTATTCTGATTTTTCATTACTCTGTTATTAGAGCTGAATTTAATCTGCGGCTTAGTTATTGTAACTGCTACGTTTGTTGCAGAATACGGTGAGTTGAGGTTTGGCAGTGCAACATCGCTGTCCTTAACAGCTGCGTATGTTACGTTTGATTCCTGATTTGTGCGAACTGCGGTGTTGAATTCATCACGCTTAACGTTTGCACCCTGACCGGTGAAGTCGTAATTGCCGCCTGTGCCGAGGAATACTCTGGGGTCGAGGAGGTTGATAGGAGTACCGAGTACTTTATCACGCTCGTTAATCTGACCTTCAACGCCTTCTACATTTTCAATTGTCGGCTTGTCAACGCTGTTTATTTCCTGCTCGACTGCAAGCTTTTTAGCTCTGTACGAATTATTGAGTTCGGGACCGTCGTCGCCGTATTCATTTTTAATTTCGGCTCTCTTTTCGGCAACGGAATTCTTCTCAAGAGTTCCCTCTTTGTTCTGGAAGAGCATACCGTTTGCAAAGGCGTCTACTGAGCCTTTACCGAACCAGCCGTTATTTTTGTTGTGTCTGTCGTATTCGTCAATGTAGTATCTCGCATTATTGAGGGTGCCGCCGTTATAAAGGTCGTAGCCCTTGTATGATGTCTTCGACATACTTGCACCGCCGAGAGTCTGCGGAGTGCTTGTAAGCGTGGTAATTCCCGAATCGGCACTTGCCTTGAATGTCTGGAACAGAAGGTCCTGCGAATACTCATTTGTGTATTTTGAAACATCCTGGAATGTATTGTCTGTATAATCAATTTCATCCTTAATCTCGTTAAGAGAATTCTGTGCCTGATTTACAGCAATCTTTACATTCTGAGCACCCGTTGTAACGCCGTCGTCGTGCTGTTCACGCTTCTTTGTAGCGTCACGTACAGACTGGTTAATCTGACGGGTAAAGTACGGCTTAAGGTTGGGCATATCAATATAGTCGTAGTTCTCTCTGAATGTCCTTGTAACTGCGTACTTTGAACTGAGGTTTGTTCTGTTTTTGTCGTCAGTTGATGAACTGTTTGTAAACTGAGAGGAGTTAACCTTATCAGTGTTTCTGTTAACTTTATTACCGTTAACTTTTAATGTGTACTTATATTTTAATGTTGCATCCTTTTCGGATTTGTCAACAGATTTGCCGTTTGAATCAACGTATCTTTCAAGAACAACTGTATCGGTCTGGTTGTCGCCGATAGCTCCGCCGCTTTTATCTGCAAAGCCCTGATAAACAAAGCCGTTTGCGGAATTGTTGTTTTTATACATCTGGTCATAACCTACGCTTGCAAGTTCACCTGTAAGTATTGAAAGTCTGCTGATACGGCGTTTTTCTGCGTCTTCTTCGGTAACCTGAATTGCAGCGTATTCGTCAAGATACTGACCTGCAACCTTCTGGTTGACTCTGTAAACTATTGCCTCCTGATTGTTGAGTGAAATTTCATGGCTGTTAATTTGCGATGCGTCAAGATTTGTTTCCTGCTCGAGAACTTTGTTCTGCATAGCAGTAGAAATTGCGTTGTTTTCTTTGAAGTAACGCTTTGCAGCAAGTTCAAATTCGCCTGCTCCGTCGTTGATAGAACCCGAATTCAGCTGCGATGCCGATACTGTATCGAGGTCTATTTCGTTAAGAATATTAATAACGTGCTGTACCGTCTGCACATTCTGCTGATTCTGAACATACACACGGGTTTTTTCGGGCTGGTTTTCAAGGTAGTTATAAAGTGACCAGCTGATTGCGTTGCCCGCAGCATCAAAAATATTATTAGAATTTGCTGCGGCGGTAGCTGCGGCTGCCCTGCTATGTGCATAGCGTGAATATCCGAAGTCGATATCATTAACCGCTGAGAAGGTAACCTGACCGTAATCGTCAGCGTCGGTAAGGCCGTTATACCTGTCGTCTAATGCAGGAATATAGTTGTAATCAGGGTCATTTTCAGGGTTTGCACCTTCATAGTCGTTATCTTTGGTACGTGAGGTGTTGAGTGCCTGAACGCCAATCATAATGTTTGCATTTGAGTGAGCGTCGTTATTCATAACAGCTTCGGACAGATTGATGCTTACAAGGTCGTTGTAATCCTGTTTAAAGCTTGTGCCGAACGTATTGTTCATCCAGCCCTTAAAATTCTGAACAAACGTATTGACGCCGTTAATTGAGTTTTCGGCAACGGCAATAACAGACGAAAACGCAGTTTCGCCCGAGCCGGCACCCGTGCTGCCCTGAATATCCATGGCAGGATTGTTGCTGTCAATATATGCTACTACGCCGTCTTCTGCACTTGAGTCGGGGTCGCCCATTTCGGCACCTGCAAAAATGCTGTATTTGAGTGCTTCGGGCATACCTTCATAGTTAGGCTCAACAAGTACATAAGCGGTTTTCTGCAAGTGAAGCGAACTGATGCCAAGAGCATTGGCAAACAGTGTACTGTCCTCAACAGTTGCGGTAAGCTTAATATATCCCTGGCTGATATACTCCTCAGACTCGTTAATGGCATTAAGACTTTCGTAATCCACTACGCCCTTAAGGTCAATATCTACTTTTACCTTATCCGCATACTTGCCCGAAACGTCATAACCGTTTTTGGCAAGATAATCGTAAGCACATTTTTCAAGATCACTTTCGTTTGACTCGAGTTTTGAACCCACTGCGACTGCCGCAGAGTCAACAGCGTTCTGCAACTTAGCACCGAGATAGTGGTGTAAACCAATATCAATACTAAGTGCGGTAAAGCCAAGTAAGACGGTCAGCATAACTGCCGTCATTACAGTGATTGCACCGTGCTCCTTCTTTAAAAATTTAAACTTTTTCAAGGCGTACGCCCCCTTGCATATAGATATGTATATATTTATAATATATAAATTACTTTTTGATGTCCTCTGCTTTAGAGTGTGCGAGGGAAAATTCAGTCTGCAGACGGTAAATCAAATCCTCTGCTTTATCAATTGCACTTTCGTAAACCTGTGCAATCTCCGAATACTTTTTGCTGTCGTCGTCAGACATACCCAGCTCAACCTGACCTTCGAGGTCTGTGATTTTGCTGCGGTTTTTGTCCACCTTTTTGGTGAGGTGAGCAACGTCACGCTGCAGGTCTCTGTTCTGGTCTTCGAGTTTTTTGTTGTCGTCCTGAAGAAGTCTGTTTTTTGTGAGAGCCTTCTGAAGTTTGTCTTCAAGAGCCTTAACCTCTTCAGTATTGTCGGCAGGAACTACAACCTTGCGGTCTGCCTTTGCAAGTTTTGCAGAAAGAGCGTCTCTCTCCTCCTTGCACTGATTAAACAGGTTACGCATTCTGTCTGCTTCCTGCTTTGCCTGGTCAAGCTCATAAGTGAGCATATCGTTTTTGTTTTTTAAGTCAACAATTCGCTGGTCGAAAATCTCGGAAGCACTTTTGTTAGTCTTCTGCAAATTTGCAATAACCTCATCAACCTGCTTTGGGTCGTATCCACGAATTACCTTGTCAAAGCTGTAT
>SVQF01000013.1 GCA_015065445.1 Oscillospiraceae bacterium
CTTGGCTACAACAATGCCGACGCCTGGGAGCAGTGCGTGCGCCGCAATATGAATGAGCTTGCCGAAGCGCATAAGCTCAAGCCGAGCGATATGGAGTGGTACGCCGCCTTCCATAACACGACGCACCATCCGCATATTCATCTGATAGTCTTATCAAAAAGCGGTCAGGGCTATCTGACGAAAAAGGGAATGGAAAAAATGCGTAGCACCTTCGGTAACGATATATTCCGCAACGAGCAGTACAAACTGTTCAAAGAGCAGACGGAAATTCGTGACGAACTGAAAGCGGAAATGGATGAAGTTCTTGAAGGAATTTCCAAAAGAATATTTCCGCTTACAGATGAAACTGCAGAGCTTATTAAGCAGTTACAAAACGAGCTTAATAACTGCAAAGGAAAGAAGGTCTACGGTTATCTTCCGAAAAATATCAAGCATACGGTTGACGAATTGCTCAGGCATATTGTTGAAGAAAACCGTCCGCTTCAATATATGTATGCAAGGTGGAACGAAGTCAACCGCTTAAAACTTGCTCTCTACTATGACAGCGAGAATGACAAGGACATACCGATTGAAACGAACAAGGAATTCAGAATGCTGAAGAATATGCTGATAAAAGCGGTACAGGAATCGCTCATCTTCGGAACGGATAACGGCTGGAAGAATATCCGCAAGAACACGAATATTTACAACAGCCTGTTGCAATCCATTGCTTCGCTTTTTAACAGCAAGGCGGCTGACCGCATCAACGGAATCAATGCACAGAAGCGGCAGCAGACGGACAGCAAGGAACTCTCCAAAGAACAGCAGAAACGCATTGCTCACGGTGAGCGTTCCGCAGGAAGCGAATACACGAAGGTAGAGAAGGACGAAGAAGACAGCCGCAGGGCAGCCGAAAACGCAGAAGCGCTACTCAACATCGGCACAGGCATTATCGACTTCTCTCTTCGCCGTGCAATCCAACAGCAACGCTATCAGCAGCAACTGCAAAACACAAATCAAAACAACGATACTGACGAAGACTTTGATGAAGACGAAGGCTTCGGTCAGTCGATGTAAAATGAAAAGACCTGACAACTGTCAGGCGGAAAGGAACACTATGAACAATACTAACAAACAAGATATTTCATTCCGCCGCCGTCAGGATTATCATATTGATAATATGACTATTGACGGCAAGGTATATACCGTGGTGTCGGCATTCCCTTCAAACGAAAATACTATTAGGGACACCGCTGAGGATAAGTTGAAATATCTCATTAAAGGAACTTAATAAATCGTCTGGACTTTGCAGCCGAGCTGTGATATTGTTTGGTTGCAGATCCTATTCGGTTTGATAATTAAATCTAAATTGTTCGGAAAGGAGCAAAATGAACAATCATAATTCAAACCAAGAAATCACGGCTCTCTATTGCAGGCTCTCGCAAGAGGATGAACTGCTTGGTGAGTCAAACAGTATAACGAATCAAAAACTCATGTTAGAGAAGTACTGTCGGGACAATAATTTTCACAACTGTGAACTGTATATCGATGACGGATATTCAGGTGCAGACTTTAACCGTCCTGCCTTTAAGCGACTTATGAAGGACGTTGAAGCAGGCAAAGTCAAAACAGTTATTGTAAAAGACCAGTCCCGACTCGGCAGAGATTATCTGCAAACAGGAATGCTGATGGAAATTACCTTCCCGCAGTACGATGTACGATTTATCGCCATTAACGATGGTGTAGACAGCGATAAAGGTATCAATGATTTCTCAGGCATAAAAAATTACTTCAATGATTTTTATGCAAGAGATACAAGCCGTAAGATAAGAGCTGTCTTAAAGGCAAAGGGTGAACGGGGCGAAAGGGTTGGCGCTTCAATAGCATATGGCTATATGAAAGACCCAAACGATCCGAAAAAGATTGTAATAGATCCGATAGTGGCTCCCGTTGTCAAAAGAATATTTGAAATGTACGCAAGTGGAATCGGCACGAGAAAAATCAGAAATATCTTTGAAAAAGAAAAGATTAAGAACCCCGGCGTTTACAAGTTTGAAACGTGGGGCAGCCGACAAGGTCAGCCTGATTTATCAAAGCCGTACACGTGGAGTGACACCTCGTTACGTCACATGCTCTGCAACAGGATTTATGTTGGCGACACGGTCAATTTCAAGACTTACTCAAAATCGAATAAGCTCAAGAAACGATTGATCAACAACCCAGAAAACATTCTGATATTTGAAAACACTCACGAGTCCATTATTGACCGAAAAACCTTTGAAACTGTACAAAAACATTTTGAAGGCAGGCGGCGACCCGACAAGATGGGCGAGATGGACAAATATGCAGGATATCTGTATTGCGCCGAATGCGGAAAACGCTTATATCTGCACCGCTCAAAATCATTTGATCCGAAATGCAACTTCTTCCAATGCGCAGGTTACCAAAAGCACAGTTCCTGCACGGCACACTATATCCGTGAAGGAACGCTTGACGCAATAGTCCTTGCAAAAATCCGAGAAGCGACAGCATTCGCAAGAGAAAACCCTGAAAAGTTCTATGAACTTGCGATAGAAAAGGGAAAGGCTGAGGCTGCCGAATTCAGCAAGACTGCAAAGCGAGAGCAAAAGCGGTTGGAAGAACGCATTAAGGAACTCGATAAAATTATTCTCTGCTTATATGAGGACAGGGTATCAGGCAGAATTACCGTCGAGCGCTACGATACAATGTCGGAAAATTATGAATTAGAGCAGGCTGAGCTAAAACAAGAGTTGGATTCGCTGAACGAAAAACTTGCTGAACTCGATATTCAGGAAATGTATATCAATGAATTTATCGAGAACTCCAAAAAGTATATCAACATCGAAAAACTCACACCCGAAATTATTCAAACCTTCATTTCAAGAATTGAAGTATATGAGAAAGAGATTAAATTCTCAAGGCAAGTTGGCAACCGCATAGACATATACTTCACATTCAGAAACAAGGCACACGCGGAACAATTGGATAACGAAAACACAAGTGTAGCCTAAACGAATAACCGGAAGGCATTAAAGCCTTCCGGTTACCTAAAACACTTATGTTCCCCTAACGTATGCTGGCATTACGTATTCAGACGGTTTTTTATGTTGTTAGGGGCAAAAGGATAAAGCCAAAACCTAACCTTCTTTATGACGGACGCCCCAAAAACGACTCTTTTGTGCAGTAAATATAATTATGCAACTTCTTTGTGAGCCTCTGCTGCTCTTTCCATTGCAAGTTTGAAATCTCTTGTGTCAGAGAAGATTTCGTTGGTGTAAGGATTCTTCTTCTGTTCCTTAGCACGCTTGATGATGTTTGTGATAACAAGAACGTTAACAGCGATTGCAAGGATTGCGACAACACCCTGTGCAGTCGGATTAGCGTCTGCTGCTGTGAGTACAAGGTCAGGATTCATTCTGCCGTTTGTACCTGTAGCAAAGAGCTCTGCATTCTTGTAAATTGTAGGAAGCGTTGTGAAGTTTGAGTAGTTCTGGAAGCTTGGGAATACCTGAGCAAACATACACCAGAGTGCAAGTGTGTTAGCACGGTTCTGAATCCAGCCGCCCTTGTTCCAGAATGCATTTGCAAATGTTGGAGCAAGAAGAAGTGCAACGCCGCAGTACCATGTGTGAAGCGGAAGATTGAGATATGTGTACTCAAAGTTCCAAACATCGTATGCGATGATGAACTGCCATGTCATATCAGGCCAGAGCATATCCTGCTGCTTATTCTTTGATGAATAAATGCCGAACCAACCTGTCATACACATAATGTTGATAAGACCTGCGATGCCGTTGAGGATATTCCACCAGCCGCCGTAAAGCCATACGCCCTCTGATGAATACCACCAGCCGCCTGCCGCACTTCCTGCGATAAACTGACCGTTTGCATTTGTCCAACCAATCATACCCTTATAAGCTGATTCAAAGTCAGATGCAACAGCGATAAGGATGTTGATACCAACGATGATGAAAGGATACATCTTGAACCAGTGACTCTTGCCGAGGCTGCCCCAGTGGTACTTAAGAATCATAAAGCCCACGCAGCCGATTGTTGCAGCATAGAGTTTTGCGTAGTGGAACCAACCGTTCATCTGAACGATGGTCGGGTTGTCTGCTGCAAAAGTTTTGGCACCGATATTGATTACTACAAAGTAAACTGTAAGTGCCAGTGGTAAAACTACAAAGCAGAAAATACCGCCTGCTTTAGTGCGGCGTGCGATTTCATTCGCAACAACGAGTCCGACGAATACCATACACCAGCCAACAAGCTGCCATATTGACAAATCGCCGTAAATTTGGAATAACATACCATTCATTATGTTTTTCCTCCCCTAAATTATTATTACAGGTTCTTTAAAAGAGCCTTAGAACAAACTGTTAAACCGCTTCAATCTCCTTAATCTGCACTTCGTTGCCCTGAATAAGATAGGTGTGTTCCGAGTTGCAGTAAGGACAGATTTTTGCGTACTTTACGGTTTCGTAAGTTTTGCCGCAGTCCTCACAATATGTGATTCCTTTGATTACCTCGTGCTTCAGTTTTGAGCCGCTCATAAGTTCGCTCTTTTTGCATGCCCAGTCCCAGCAATCTTCGAGGTATTCCATAATAACCGTTGAAACCTCACCGACCTCAAGGGTTACAGAGGACACCTTTGTAAGATGCTGTTCCTCTGCCACCTCTTCAATCGTTTTAATTACGTGAAATACTATTCCTAATTCGTGCATTATTTTTTGTTTCTGTTTGCTTTTTTGATTGCAAACTCACGCTTAATCATATACGGGAAGATAGCCTTAAGCTTATCCTCTGCCCTGTACATTGTGCTGCACTCAGGACGGTCACGGTGAAGTTCGATAGCCTCGAACTCGCACTTTGTGGTACATACGCCGCAACCTACGCAGCGGTTCGGGTCAACGATTGTTGCACCGCAGCCAAGGCAACGTGATGTTTCAATCTTAACCTGCTCTTCGCTGAGAAGTTTGCAGTCGTCCTTGAATCCCTTGGGGTCAACCTTTCTTGTAGCGGTAGGAATTTGACGGTGTGCTGTATCGTAGCCCTCAACTTTGATGTCGTCCTTGTCGAGTTCAACATAGTATCTCGGGTTTCTGCCGATTGTAAGGGTTGAGTTAGGCTGTACAAATCTGTGGATTGAGATTGCACCCTCTTTACCCATTGCAATTGCGTCGATTGCAAAACGTGGACCTGTGAATGCGTCACCGCCTACAAATACGTCGGGCTGTGCAGTCTGGAAGGTGAACGTGTCTGCCTTGGCAGTCATATTTCTGTTGAGTTCAACAGCACTGCCTTCAAGGAGTCCGCCCCATTCGATTGCCTGACCGATTGAAAGAATTACGTTGTTGCATTCTACTGTAACAGTGTCGTTTTCGTCGTATACCGGTGCAAAACGATGCTCGTCGTCAAAAACAGATACGCACTTTTTGAATACAATCGCCTTAACCTTGCCGTTTTCGTCCTTAACGATTTCTTTGGGACCCCAGCCGTTGTTGATTGTTGCACCGTCTTCAAGTGCCTCTTCAACTTCGTCATCTGAAGCAGGCATCTCGTCTCTGCTCTCGAGGCAGTACATTGAAACTTCCTTGGCTCCGCAGTGAACGCTTACTCTTGCAGCGTCAATTGCAACGTTACCGCCGCCTACTACAACAACTTTTTCGCCGATGTCGTAAGCTTCTTTTTCAGCAGCAGCGTGAAGGAATTCAACAGCGGTTATAACACCCTGTGCATCCTCGCCGTCAACACCAGCCTTACGTCCGCCCTGAGCACCGATAGCCATATAGAATGCCTTGTAACCCTGAGCTCTGAGTTCGTCAAGCGTGATGTCCTTGCCTACTTCAACGCCGCACTTAATCTCTACACCCATTTCACGGATAATGTCGATTTCGGCATTGATAACTTCTTTTTCGAGTTTATAGTTCGGGATACCGTAGCGAAGCATACCGCCCGGTTCCTCATTCTTTTCAAATACTGTTACGTTGAGGTAACCTTTTTCTGCAAGGAAGAACGCACACGAAAGTCCTGCAGGACCCGCACCGATGATTGCAACCTTTTCGGTAAAGCCGGGTTCACGGTCAAATACGCCGTCTACAGTAATCTTCGGGATAACCTTCTTCGGAATGAGTCTTGTTGCGTTATCCATATCACGGTGAGCAAGGAACTTTTTAACGTCGTCGATAGCGATAGCCTCGTCGATTGTGCCTCTTGTACAAGCCTCCTCGCAGCGTTTGTTACAAACGTGACCGCATACTGCAGGGAACGGGTTTTCCTTTTTAATAAGAGCAAGAGCGTCTTCGTATCTGCCCTGTGCAGCCATCTTTAAGTAACCCTGAATTGCAATATGTGCAGGGCAGGCTGTCTTACAGGGTGCAGTACCTGTTTCGTGAGAGTTGATTCTGTTCTTATCTCTGTACTCCGGCTCCCACTTTTCAGGTCCCCACTTAACTGCATCGGGGAGTTCCTGACGTGGATACTCAACCTCGCTGCCGTCTTTCTTGCAGAGTTTCTGACCGAGTTTCAGAGCACCTGCAGGGCAGTGTTCTACGCAGCGTCCGCAGGCAACGCAGTTCTCTTTTTTAACGTGAGCAACATACGCTGAGCGTGACATATTCGGTGTGTTGAAAAGCTGTGATGTACGCAGTGCATAGCACACGTTTACGTTACAGTTACAAATAGCGAAAATCTTGTCTTCGCCGTCGATGTTTGTAATCTGATGAACGAAGCCGTTTTCTTCGCCCTGTTTGAAGATTTCAAGAGCCTGCTCACGGGTTATGTAGTGACCGCCTTTTTTTGTCTCAACAACATAGTCAGCCATATCGCCCATTGCCACGCACCAACCCTCAGGGTCGTCTGCACAGCCTTCGCCGTATGTTTTTCTTGAGTAACGGCATGAGCAAGGTGAAGCGGCATATTTGCCGTCGTACTTATCGAGCCAGTGCGAAATCTTTTCTATTCCGATAGCCTCGTTTTCCATTTCGATTGCTTTTTCTACAGGAATAACGTGCATACCGATTCCGCCGCCTCCAGGAGGCACCATAGGTGTGATTTTTTCAAGCGGATTACGAGTCATTCTTTCAAAGAAATAACCGAGTTCGGGATGTTTTTCAAGAAGCTCGTGGTTCATATTTGAGAACTCGCCCGAGCCCGGTACAAACATAGGAAGAACCCACTGCTTTTCGTGCTGTGGATTTTCGTAGTTCCACTCGATAAGACCGTTTTCGCTCATCTGGTCAAGAAGTTCTTTAAGATGCTCGTCGGAAATATTCATATTTGCAACGATTTTCTTCATATCGTCCCAGGTTCTTGGGTGACGTTTTTTCATTCTGAGAGCAACTTCCGCCATTTCGTCAGTAGGACAAATGGTATGCACTGCCCAGTATTCAGGGTCTTGAGGCGTAATCTTACGCATACCGAGAACAATAGGAACTCTGTCAGTAATCATCTTGCCGAGCTTGACAATTGGCTCACGCATAACGAGATTTTCATCATACGTCCATTCAGGAGCATAATCTAACATTTTGTCTGGCATAAAAATTCTCCTTTGTCATAATTCCGTATCCCCGGCAGGGGGATTTTATTCCATTGTGAATATTTTAACATTTTATACCGATGTAGTCAACGCCAAATATTAAATTTTATACTTTTGTGATATTGTGGATAGTATTTTATTTGCTTGACACAGGCGGATAATGTATTTATAATAGTTAAGCGACAGACATTACATCTTTGTCTTATATTTCTGCCCGTAGCATAACCGGATAATGCATCAGATTCCGATTCTGACGACTGGGGGTTCGAATCCCTTCGGGCAGGCCACAAGAAAAATCCGCTGATTAATCAGCGGATTTTTCTTTATTCTTCTTTTGTAAAAAAGAATTTGTTGAACCGAAAATCACCTTGTTGACAAACGGAACGTTTTTAAGCAGGTACACCGCAATGCAAAGCACAACAAACGACGCACACGCAACTATGTAATAATTGAGACTGCCCCGTTCAAAAATCTTGTAGGCAAAGCGTATTCCAACAACGTGATAAAGATAAATCGGCAACGAATACTGACCTATAAATTCGAGCGGCTTTATTCTGAGTTTGCTGCCCGACACTGCAATTGCAACCGTTACTGCAAGAAACGGTATGCTCATAGTAAGATAAATTGCGTCTGACCAGAATTCCGACTTCCTGAAAAGCAGCATTATATCCGCTGCAAAAAGCACGGCGGAAAGGACTGCAAACAGCGGTGTGAACCTTGTGACTTTTTGAAGTTTGCCGTGTTCAAAAAGGTTACGCAAATACATACCGCACACAAACATAAGGTAGTTGAACGGCTTGAAATCAATACGTAGCATTTTGTAGGCAGAAAGCAGTTTTCCGCTGATGATATTATGCTCTGTCACAAAATTGAGCATAATCTGGTATCTGGAAACAATTGCAAAAAATATACCTATTGCAAAAAGAATACACCACTTGCATCTGAGTTTTTTTATCACCTGCCACAAAACGAGCGAAGCAACAATATAGCCCACAGCACCGAGAACATACCACAGGTGATAATACGGCGAGTAGATATTGTGAAGAAACCTCTTTACCGACAGTGCTTTATGATTTATAACGAGATTGTTATAAAGATAGTAAAACGTCACTGCGATAAACCACGGCAATATGAGTCTTTTGGCATACTTCTGCACAAATGATTTTACCGTAAGCTGCTGCCGCTCTATATTAAAAAGAAATCCCGATATGCCGATAAACAGCGGCATATGGAAAGAATATATAAGATAACGTACGGGCTGCTCGGTAACTTCTCCGGGAATCAGGTGACCGACAAAAACAAGAACAAGAAGAAAGCCTTTCATTATATCAAGAAAATACCAGTGCTTGTTCTGTGCTTTTACAAGTGCAGACTGCGGTGCTGTAACTGTCATTAAATCTCCCCTTTACACTGATAATAATATCATACCGCAATACGATTTTCAACAAATTCTTGAATTTGGAAATAAAGAGTAATATAATTGGCTTTATGGAAAACAAAAAGAGTTTAAAACAATTTGACAAAATGACAAAAACGCCCGTCAGGAAACTTATCAATACTCTTGCGGTGCCTACAATCATCAGTATGATGATTACAATTATATATAACCTTGCCGACACCTACTTTGTGTCAAAAATCAGTGTTGCGTCAAGCGGTGCTACGGGCATAATTTTCAGCCTGATGGGTATTATTCAGGCGTTCAGTTTTATGTTCGGTCACGGTTCGGGCAGTTGTGCGAGCCGCAAACTCGGGGCAAAGGATACCGACACGGCGAGCAAATACAGTTCTACGGGATTTTTCCTCGGACTCATTTTCGGTATTCTTATGATGGTGTTCGGTTTGATTTTTCTCACGCCGCTTGTAACGGCAATGGGCAGCACTGCGACTATTCTGCCGTACGCAAAGACTTACGGTATGTACATTCTGATTGCGGCACCTGCGATGTCCACATCGTTTGTTATGAACAATGTGCTGCGGTTTGAGGGCAAGGCAAGCCTTGCTATGATTGGTCTTACTACCGGAGCGGTACTGAATATTGCACTTGACCCCCTTTTGATTTTCGTATTTGATTTGGGCATAGCGGGAGCAGGAATTGCAACCGCAGTGTCGCAGTATATAGGTATGGTGATTTTGCTGTCGATGTACCTGCGAGGCAAAACGCAGTGCAAAATCAAGATAAGATATGCGGTATTCAAACCGCAATTTGTGTGGGAAATAGTTTCTACAGGTCTGCCGAGCCTTGCAAGACAGGGACTCAACTCTGTTGCAACAATGATTATGAACATACAGGCAACGCCGTTCGGCGACGAATGTATTGCAGCGATGAGTATTTCGGCAAAATGTATGATGTTCATTTTCAGCGTGTGCCTCGGCATAGGTCAGGGCTTTCAGCCCGTTTGCGGTTTTAACTACGGTGCAAAACTCTGCGAGCGTGTACGCACGGCAATCAAGTATACCTGGAAAATGTGTACAATAGTTACCGCCCTACTTTCGGCGATTGTTTTTGCACTTGCACCGATAATTGTAGCGGCGTTCAGAAGCGATGCACAGGTTGTTGAAATCGGCACGGCGGCACTAAGATTTATGTGCGTTGCAATGCTGTTTTCACCCACAGTTATGATGGGAAATATGACATTCCAAAGCATCGGCAGAACGGGTCCTGCGTTCTTCCTCGCCTGCTCGCAGAACGGACTGTTTTTTATTCCGCTTGTACTGATACTTCCAAACTTCATAGGCGTTACGGGCATTGAAGTTGCACAGCCTGCGGGATACGTTATATCGGCAGGAATTGCAGTACCGTACCTTTTGAAATTCCTCAAAGAACTAAAAACAAAAGCGACTGATTAATCAGTTTAATCAGTCGCTTCTTCTATACCCAGAATGCTGTTTGCGTCTGCGGTGTCAATCATTTCAACCGTTTTGAGTCTTTTCTGAATATAATTGTTTTTATTCTCAGCTTCACCTATGGCTTTGCCCGCACTTTCAATACGCTTGCGGGCAGTTTCGAGCAGGTCGCCGAACTTGTCGTACTGAGATTTAGCAGCACCGAGAACATTGTAAACCTCGGTGGCTTTTTTGTTTATTGCAATTGAGCGGAATCCCATTGCAAGAGAATTCAGAAGTGCCGTAACAGTGCTTGGTCCCGCAATCATAATACCTTCCTTCTGCAGTTTTTCAGCCACTCCGTTTTTGCTGCTCATAATCTCGGCATACAGTCCCTCGGTAGCAAGGTACATAATCGCAAACGGCGTGGTTTCAGGCAGCGAGATATACTGTTTTATCATCTTCGCCTCGTTTTTAACCGTGGTTTCAAGCGACTTTCTGGCGGCGTCGAGCATTACGGTGTTACCCGTTTCGGCTGCCTCGGTAAGACGTGCATAGTCCTCCATCGGGAACTTGCTGTCAAGCGGTAACCAGGTTATACTGTCGTCCTCGCTGTTTGGAATTTTTATGGCAAACTCAACCTGTCCGTTATACTTGGGGTTGGTTCTCACATTGGTTTCGTACATACCGGGTATAGTCTCGTCAAGAATGTTGCCGAGCTGTACCTCTGCCCAGGTGCCACGACTCTTTACATTTGTAAGCACACGGTTTAGCCCCTGCACACTTGCAGTGACGTCGCCCGAAAGTTTTTGCATCTCACCGAGCGAACGGTACACCGCACCAAGCTGTTTAGACACTGTTTCAAAACTCTCGTTGAGTCTTGTGTTAAGCGTTTTTGTGAGTTTTTCGTCAACAGTGGCACGCATTTCTTCGAGTTTCTTTTCGTTACTCTCCTGCATTTTTGATATGGAATCGCTCACCGCTTTTGTCTGCCTGTCTGTGTTTGTGCTGATGGTTTCCATCATCTTAATCTGCTGCTGATAATTCTTCTCCCTCAAATCGTTCATCTGAGCCGCAACGCCTTCAAGTTTTTGTGAAGTATGTTTTTCTGCCGTTTCGAGCTGCTGCGACAGCATTTCTACGGTACTGTTGTTTTTTGGTCTGTTTGCAACAGTAAGGCAGATGTTCACAATAAGAAGTACTACCGCTACGCCGATTAATATGTAGTAAAGCATTATATCCCCTCCGTCAGAAGATGGTTCCGTCCTTGATGCAGAACTTCAGAGTATGCTCCTTGCCGTCCTCAAGGTAGTCGATGAACACGGTATCGCCCTCCTCGTTTACCGCAAGAAGTTTTGTGTCGTCGTCGGCAAGAACGTGGTGGAACATTCTGAGCTGCTCGCTGTCGTACTCAGCGATATTATCGCTCATAAGAAGCACCTTGCCGAAAAGTTTGATAAACTGTGCGAGTACCTTCTGCTGCTCTTTTGAGAACTTGATATTTGTCCTTCTGAGCAAGAACACATCTGGGTCGCAAAGGAATGCTCTGCCGTTGAAACAACGTCTGTAAATGCTGTTGTGAAGTGCGTTTGGAGTTGAAACGTCCTCACGGTGCATATTTTTTCTGAGAAGGGTGTGGGCCCAGCCGAGAGACATATCGGCACCAATACGCATATACTCAACCTTGCCGAAACACGGCATCTGCTGAACGCCGCAGGCAAGAATAGGTTTATCGCCCACGCACTCACGAAGAAGGTCGATTGAGTCGTACGCAATTTCGCCCCTGCTTTTGCCGTGCATAGGAATAACCGAAGCGGCATAGAGGAAGTCGAGCTTGACCATATCAAAGCCCCACACGTTGAGAACTTCGTTAAACACGCTCTTTATGTAGTTACGTGCGTCTTCGTTATATATGTCAAGGGCATAGAATCCGCCCCAGTTGTGACCTACGGGTACGGGCTTGCCGTTTGGAAATCTTACAAGCCAGTCGGGATGTTTTTTGGCAAGTTCCGACTTTTTGTGTGCTCCGAAAGGCGCAAGCCAAATGCCTGCTTTAAAGCCCTTTTCGTGAATAGAATCTGCTATGTACTTAATACCGTTCGGGAACTTTGACGGGTCGATTGAGAACCAGTCGCCCACACGGGTTTCAAAGCCGTCGTCAATCTGATAAATGTTGACATAGTCTTTGTACTCGGATAGTGCGTCGAGATCACGGAGAATAACCTCTTCGTTGATTTTTTCGTAGTAGTTGTACCACGAGGTGTAGCCTTTGATTTTTTCAGTAGTAAGCGGCTTTATATCCATTGCGGCAAAGTATGCGTCAAAAACTTCGTCATACTCGCCTTTCATAAAGAAGAGGTTGAGAAGTTCGTACGGTTCGCTGATTGCCACGCCCTCAACGTCCTTGGAAAAACGCAGCGTGCCGTTGTTCATATCGGCATAAATAACCGTATAACCCGTGCGGTCGGTCATTGAGCCGAAGAAGTCGATTGTCTTGCCTTCTTTTACATAGGCAAGTCCGTGGCTGTGGAAGGTGCCCGGTTCGGTCTCCTGCGGAACAAACGTGTAGTCGCCGACATAATCCATTCCGTTAATCTTGCCGTAAAGGCTTTTGCCGATTAATCCGAGACCCGGCATTTTTTCGTGCTTTGAAAACTCCTTGGTATCGGTCCACGACTGAAAACCGTTTGCAAAAAACTTTGCATTTTCGCCGTAACTGTACTCACGTTCAACATAAAAACTGTTGACTGTAAGTTCTTTGTTCGGCTTGATTACAGCTTTAAGAAAACTGTCGCCCTCTGTGAGTTCAAAGGTAAAATCCTCGTTTGAGTCGAGTGCTGTTTTAACTTCACCGTTTGTGGTATAGGTAAAATGGTACTTGTAATTCATAGCATTATCCCCTGTTAAATTTATTATACCGTTGCACCATTATAGCACTTAGGTTTTAAAATTCAACGCTTTTTTGATAGTTTTAGAATAATTTTATTTTATCATTGTACAAATGATAAATCAATAAAAAAACGGCGACTGTTTCAGAAAGTGTACAGTCGCCGCTGAAATCAGCTTAGTGTTATATGATATTTTTGTGCTATTGCGTTTAGATTGCCGCTTTTTGTCATCTCTGCAAGCAGTGAATTAATCTTGCCTGTAAGGTCGGAATTTTTTCTGCAGCATACTGCGATTTCGCCCTCGGATACGGTTATTGATTTAGCGAGCGACTCATATTCAGAACCTTCGTAAATCATAGCGTCAGCAAAAAACGAATCCACTATAGCAACGTTTGATGTTTTGTACAACACCTGACGAAGCACTGCATTATAATCGCTTACCGAATTTGTTCTGAAACCGTTTTCGACAGCAACCGCTTCTCCGGGTGAACCGCTTACAACTGCCACAGTCAGACTGAGAATACTCTTGAGTTCGTCGAGCGTAGTAACCTTTGAAACCTCATCTTTCGGAACAATAAGAACCTGATTGTTTTTTGCATACGGTTTTGTCATTGAGCAGTTCTTTTTGAGTTCGTCGGTTACGGGAATTCCGCTCCACACACAGTCAACAACCCTTGTTTCAAGGTAGAACTGAATATTGTTGGCGTCTATTACCTTGAACTCCGCCTTAACTCCGAGTTTGTTTGCAACGTCACGTGCAAGGTCTGCGTCAATACCAATCCACTCGCCGTTTTCGTCCTCGGTATAAGTAAACGGCGGCTTGTTAACAATACCTATGATAATTTTGCCGTTTTTTTCAATCTGCTCAAGGTCGCTCACAGGTAGCGTGCGTCCTTCGTCAGCCTGCTTTTTGCAGCCTGCGAATGCAAAGAACACCAGTACCGCAGCCAGAATAACGGCTATTGCTCTTTTTAATTTCATTGTAACACCTCGTTAGTGAACTATGTAAATATTATACTTTACAAGCGGCGTATTGTAAAGATTTTTTTGAAGTAAAAATCCGCCGCAAAGCGGCGGATTGCATGGTTATATTTTTTCAAGCGAAGTTGCAAGGAACTGCATTGTCTTTTCGCTCTGCGGGTTTTCAAACACCTGCTCGGGCGTGCCAACCTCCTCAACAACGCCGTCAGCCATAAATATCACTTTGTCCGAAACGTTGCGGGCAAATTCCATTTCGTGCGTTACAACAATCATTGTGCTGCCTTCGTCCTTCAGCGACTTAATCGCTTTGAGTACCTCGCCCGTAAGTTCAGGGTCCAGTGCCGAGGTAGGTTCGTCAAAGCAAAGCACATCGGGTTGCAGCATAAGAGCACGGGCAATTGCCACACGCTGCTGCTGACCGCCCGAAAGCTGACTCGGATAGTAATCCTTTTTATCGAGCATATTTACGCTGTCTATGATTTCGAGGGCACGTTTTTCGAGATTTTCTTTGCTGTCCATTTTAAGCAGCGACGGTGCGAGCATTACGTTTTGCAGCACGCTGTACTGCGGAAACAGATTGAACTGCTGAAAAACAAGACCGAAATGCAACCGCTTTTTTCTGAGTTCGTTTTCGCTGTGTTTTTTGTCTGTTTTGCCGTCGTAGATGCACTCGCCGTTGATTGTAATGGTGCCTTCGTCGGCAAATTCAAGAAAATTTATGCACCTTAAAAGCGTGGTTTTTCCCGAACCTGAAGAGCCGATAATAGAGATTACTTCGCCCTTTTCAAGTTCAAAGTCAATGCCTTTAAGCACCTCGGTTTTACCAAAACGCTTAACGATGTTTTTTACTTCAAGTAAAGCCAAAGCAATCCCTCCTTATTCAAAGTAACTCATCTTCTTTTCGACTGCACCGAAAAGAAGTGTAAGTATTCCGCAGAATACAAGGTAGAACGCACCTGTGTAAAACAGCGGCCAAAGGAGTCCTTTGGCGGTTATGTAATCCTCGCCCATACGTATAATTTCGACTATTGCAATAGTTCTTGCAAGGGAGGTGTCCTTTACAAGAGTAATGATTTCGTTACTCATAGGCGGCACAATCCGTTTTACAACCTGCAGAAGCGTTACCTTAAAGAATATCTGCCTTTTTGTCATACCGAGTACAAGTCCCGCCTCGTGCTGACCCACAGGGACGGACTGAATACCGCCTCTGTAAATCTCGGAAAAATAGCAGGCATAGTTGATTATAAAGGCTATGCAGGCTGCTTTAAAACGGTAGTCGTTTGAAACGGTCATACCGAACATAAGCCCCGGACCGTAGAACACAACAATAATCTGCAGCATAAGAGGCGTACCCCTTATAATCCACACAATAGTTTTTACAAGATACCTGAGCGGCTTAAAGCGTGACATTGAGCCGAAACTCAGCACGAGTCCGATTGGCAGTGCCGCCACAAGAGTTATGCCGAACAGTTTGAAGTTTATCCAGAAACCTTTGAGCAGTTCGGTTGTTACGTCAAATAGTGAAGTTCCCATATTCGCCTCTGTAAACAAGATTTTGGGAGGGACCCGCCCTCCCAATAATTACTCTATAAATCAGTGATTAGTCAGCAAGATTTACGCCGTATTTTTCGGAAAGCTTCTGAAGTGTGCCATCCTTCTTGAGTTCGTCAAGAGCGGTGTTAACCTTTTCTGTAAGTTCAGAACCTTTTTTGAAACCTGCACCGTATTCCTCTGTTGTAAGTGCTACCGTATATCCGAGGTCGTCAAAGCTCTTGCCGTCTGCTGTAAGTGAGTTAGCCATTGTTGAGTCGATAACGCAAGCGTCTGAAGCCTTGCCCTTAACGTCTTTGATAGCGTCAGACTGAGCAGTGAGCGAAACGATATTTGAAGTGAGCTTTTTAGCCTCGTCCTCACCTGCTGAGCCTTTTTCAACAGCGATTGTAAGATTTGCTGCCTTGATTGATTCTGCATCGGGATACTTTGCAAGAGCATCCTTGCTCATAACTACAACCTGGCTGTTTGTTGCGTAAGCCTTTGAAACGTCGCAGTTCTTTTTAACTTCGTCGGTGATAGTCATACCGTTCCATACAACGTCAATTGAGCCGCTTTCAAGTTCAAAAAATCTTTTGTCCCAGTTGATTTCTACAAATTCAACATCGGTGTATCCGAGTTTTTCGGCAACAGCTTCAACGAGTTCTGCGTCAAATCCTGTCCAGTCGCCGTTCTCGTCCTTGAAGTCCATAGGCTCGTAATCAGTAATACCTACAACAAGTTTGCTTTCTTTCTTTTCGTCTTTGCCGGCTGAACAACCTGCAAAGATTGCAAGAATTGCCGCTGCGGCAAGCACGAGTGCTAAAATCTTTTTCATAAAATATACCTCTTTCATAAATAATTGTTTTTGCTGTGGCTATTATACTTTATTTGTTTAGCGTTGTAAAGTGTTAATTTAATAAATTTTTGCAAATTTATTTATCCGTATCTGTTGATTTTCACTAAATGCGTGAATAATTTTACGCATATTTATTCTTTTTATGAATAAATACACATTTTTAATTGACAATAACAACTGAATATGATATGTTATGTGTGCATAAAATGTATAAAAATTATTAAAGGAGACAGAATAATGAAAAAGTTTTTATGTGTAGTTCTTGCTGCAATATTAGTTGCTTTTACATTTGTTGCATGCTCAGGCAGCAAAGACAGCAAGGCTAACGACGCAAAAGAAGAAGGCGGAACTCTTACAATGGCTACTAACGCCGAATTTCCTCCGTACGAATTTGTTGAAGGCGGAGAGATTGTTGGTATTGACGCCGAAATCGCTCAGGCAATTGCCGACAAACTCGGTATGGAACTCAAGATTGAAAACGTTGAGTTCAGCTCGGTTCTTGCAGGCGTTCAGAGCGGAAAGTACGATATGGGTATGGCAGGTATTACCGTTACTCCGGAAAGAGAAGAGGCAGGTATTTTCTCAAACTCATACGCTAAGGGCGTTCAGGTTGTAATTGTAAATGAGGATTCGGGCATCACTTCTGTTGACGATATTCTTGACAAAAAGCTCAAGGTAGGCGTTCAGACTTCTACAACAGGCGACATCTATGCGTCAGACACAGTAGAAAACGGCGGTTTCGGTGAAGAGAACGTTGTTAAGTATGACAACGGTGCAGTTGCTGTTCAGGCTCTTAAGAGCGGTAAAGTTGGCTGCGTAATCATCGACAACGAGCCCGCAAAGAGCTATGTTGCAGCAAACGAAGGTCTTAAGATTCTTGAGACTGCATACGCTGACGAGGATTATGCTATTTACTTCAGCAAGGATGACACAGAGCTTCGTGACAAGGTTAACAAAGCCCTTGAAGAACTTATCGCAGACGGCACTGTTGAAAAGATTGTAAACAAATATATCAACGCTGAATAATTAACTGATGAATGAAGGGCGGTTTCCGCCCTTTTTTTGAGGGTTTAAAATGAATGTTTTTACGCTGTCAATAGTTGACGATTTCAAAAGAATAATGCTCGAAAACGAGGGCTACAAAGAAATCTTTTCAGGTTTTGCGGACACACTGAAGATTACCGCAGGTGCTCTTGTTATGGGTATAATTATAGGAATAGTAATTGCATCTGTGCGAACTTCATTTGACAAAAACAAAGAGTCGATGAAGCTTAAAGGCGGTATAGGTTACTACATACTCGGATTTCTTAATGCGATATGCAAGGTTTATCTTACTGTAATACGGGGCGTTCCGGTTGTTGTACAGCTGATGATTGCTTACTTTATTATATTTGTATCTGCAGAAAACGGCGTTATGGTTGGTATTTTTGCATTCGGTATAAATTCGGGTGCATATGTTGCGGAGATTTTTCGGGCAGGCATTATGTCGATTGACGAAGGTCAGTTTGAAGCGGGCAGAAGCCTTGGTTTTAACTATCTGCAGACAATGAAATCAATCATAATCCCACAGATGTTCAAAGCGGTGCTTCCGACTCTGCTCAACGAGTTTATTGCTTTGCTTAAAGAAACTTCTGTTGCAGGTTACGCAGGAGTTATTGAACTCACAAAATCGGGCAACATAATTGCAGGCAGAACGTTTAATTATGTTGTACCTATGTTTATGGTTGCACTTGTATATCTTGTAACAGTGGTTATTCTCACCTGGGTTGTGGGAAGGCTTGAAAGGAGGCTTCGCAAGAGTGAAAGATAACGCATTGATTTATGTTGAAGGACTAAAAAAGCATTATATCGGCGGCACAGTCAAAGCTCTTGACGGAGTTGACTTAGAAATTGACCGAGGCGAAGTTGTGGTTATTATAGGGCCGTCGGGTTCGGGCAAATCGACAGTTTTACGTTCACTTAACCTACTCGAAATACCCACTTCCGGCAGCATAATATTTGACGGCGACGACCTCACTGACCCTAAGCTTGACATAAACAAGCACCGTCAGAAAATGGGTATGGTGTTCCAGCACTTTAATCTGTTTCCGCATATGACAGTGCTTAAAAATCTGACTATCGCACCTGTAAAACTGCTTGGCAAGTCTAAGGAAGAGGCAGAAAAGAAGGCACACGAACTGCTTGAAAGAGTAGGTCTCGGAGACAGGGCAGATTCGTATCCGAGTCAGCTTTCGGGCGGACAGAAACAGCGTGTTGCCATAGTGCGTGCGTTATGTATGGAGCCTGAGGTTATGCTTTTTGACGAGCCGACTTCGGCACTCGACCCCGAAATGGTAGGCGAAGTTCTGCAGGTTATGAAAAACCTTGCAGACGAGGGCATGACAATGGTTGTTGTAACTCACGAGATGGGATTTGCACGTGAAGTGGCAACAAGAGTTGTATTTATGGATGGCGGAAAAATACTTGAAGAAGGCACGCCGGAGGATATTTTTGACAATCCTAAGGACCCGAGACTCATTGACTTTCTGTCAAAGGTGCTGTAATTATGATTAAGTTTGACACCCCGCAGTACAACAACCCTGACAAGCATTTTGTTGAGGTTAAGGCATCATTTGATACCCAAGGCAACATTATGCCGCTTGCTATTACGTATGAAGGCACGGAATACGAAGTTGACAGAATATGCGATATCCGTCCTGCCGCTTCGCTCAAGTCAGGCGGTGCAGGAATACGCTACACCTGTTATATAGCAGGCAAAAAGACGTATCTTTTTCTTGAAGAAACAAGATGGTTTTTTGAAATTGCCGAATAAATCTGAATAAAAGCAGCGTCCCCTGTTCACACTATCTGTGAACAGGGGGATTTTTTATGTCATTTTTTACCAGAAGAAGTTATATACGCATTGTGTCGTATATGATTACGCTGTTTGCGGTGCTTACCGCATTTGCAATAATCAACACAAATAATATGCGTAGTTACAAAACGCAGCTTGAGGCGTCGTACCAGCAGTCGCTGAGCGAACTTTCGGGCTGTCTTGAGGTTGTGAATACCGACCTCACAAAGTCGCTTTATTCAAATTCGTCAAAAGAACTCTACGCACTCAGCCGAGACCTTTTTGCACAGTGCCAGACCGCTAAAAACGCAGTAAGCAGGCTGCCTGTTTCGCAGATGGAACTTGGCAACGTTTACAAGTTTTTAAGTCAGGCGAGCGACTACGCACAGTATATCAGCAGCGAAATCGAAAGCGGAAACGAAATCACGCCAAAGCAACACAAAACGCTTTATACTCTGCTGACGTACGCCGAAAAATTCTCCAAATCCGCAGATGAGATGGTACAGCTTTCGCAGGCGGGTGCCAAGATTACCGACGGAGCAGTTAAAACCACAAGCACCGTAAAAACAACAGCACTTAACAACAGTTTTTCTGAAGGTGCAAAAACTTTTGAGAGTTTTCCTACTCTGCTTTATGACGGTCCGTTTTCCGACCAGGTGCTTAATAAAAAATCAAAACTGACAGAAAACAGCGATATGCTTACAAAAGACGAGTGCCGTGACATCGCTGCTGCCGCACTTGACGTGAACAGCGGCAGAATGAATTATTCGGGCGATGACAAATCGCTTATTCCCTGCTACACCTTCAAATGCGGACGGTACACTGTGTCGGTAACAAAGCAGGGCGGATATGTTAAGTCAATTCTTTATTCGGGTGCGGTGACAAGTTCTGCGATTACAGAGGATAACGCACGCAATCTTGCCGAGAGATACCTCAGAGAACTCGGCTTTAACGATATGGAAGAAAGCTATTATTCAACACAAAACAATGTATGCACCGTCAACTTTGCCTATGTGCAGGACGGTATGTACTGCTACGGCGATTTAATAAAGTGCGGCGTGGCTCTTGACAGCGGCAAAATAGTTTCGATTGACACCGCCACTTATCTTACAAATCATATTCCGAGAAGCAGATTCGCCTCAAAGATATCGGCAAAAGAGGCACAGAAACATCTTTCGCCTTATCTTACGGTAAACGACGTTAAAAAATGCGTTATACCTAAAGAAAACGGCAAAGAAGTTCAGTGCTGGGAATTCTTATGCACGGGCAAAGACACTGGTGAGGACGCTCTCGTTTATATAAATTCAAAAACAGGTGCCGAAGAGGATATTATGCTTATGCTTTACACCGACGGCGGCACGCTTGTTAAATAACTGAATAGTTTTGCCGATTTGCGGCATACTACAAAAAAAGAAAGGAAATGAGATTATGAAAAAGCTTTTAATAGTTTTGTCTGCCGTTGCTATTTCTGCACTTATTTTTACAGGTTGCAACAGCGACAGAGGTGAGGTATCGACCACAACCGAACGTGAAAACACTTCGCAGAGCACAACGTCTGAGCGAGACAATATGTCTGAAGACCTCAGCGACGCAGGCGAAGAGGCTAAGGACAGAGCAGACAAGGTTGGCGACGATATCGGCGAGGGTGCAAACGACATTGCCGACGGAATGGGCGACGCAGCCGACGAAGCGGGCGACGCCGTAAGCGATGCACTCGACTAAAAAAAACACAGGCTATGCCTGTGTTTTTTTGTCAATGTTTATAATAATTATACTGAGCATTTCCATTTTAGCCCATCAAGAGCCAAAATCATACGCGATTCTTCTGTTTTTTTCTCATGATTGTCATTTTCAATAGTAATGGTATACTCGACATATGCAATCTTGTTATAGCCATTGAAATCTCTGCCACAATTGTAAATATATGGAATCACCTTATCTTTACCTCTATCGGGCATTAAACTTGAAGTGTCGAAATCCTCTTCGTCTATGTCATAATTGTTTACATCATTAGGAGAATAGATTTCTAAATAATCAACACTGATTGTTATTTTGACATTTTTTCCATGAGCTTTATGAATCGTCTTATAGATTTTTTTAACATAATCATTTACATTTAAATGCTCATATTCTTTGTTTTCATTAAGCATTCCTAGGCTATCCCAAGATTCTTCTGTGGTTGAATATTTAAAAGTTTCAACCTCATTATCATTTAAAGACTGATAATAATCATTTATTGTTCTTTCTATTCCTTTTCTTCCAACAGTATAATTATATGTAATAATGCCGCCTGTTGTAAGAATGGCAATAAAAAAAAGAACTACAATAATAATTAATATTTTTTTCTTATTAAGTTTTTTCTTTTTCTGTATTTTACTATCAGTAGTTTTAGTATGCCCTTCTATATTACCTAAAAAAGCATTATTAACAACATCCGATATGTTCATTCCACACTTTGGACAAAACTTGGCACCATCGGGGATTTGCTTGCCGCAGTTAGCACAAAACATTTTTAGTCTCCTTTTAGTAATTTTTTCTTTATTTTATTATATCAAGTATTATAATATTTTGCAACCTTCAACAAATACAAATTAACTATTGCATATTGATTAAAATTATTATATAATATATTCGTTAAATTATAAACAATTATAAGGAGAGATTATTCAATGGATGCTTTAAACAAAAAGTCAATTGAAGATATTGATGTGCGTGGCAAAAAATGTTTGGTTCGCTGCGACTTCAATGTACCGCTCAACGGCAAAATCATTACTAACGACAAAAGAATTGTGGCTGCACTGCCTACCATTAAATACTTAATGGAAAACGGAGCAAAAGTTATTCTTTGCTCACATCTCGGCAGACCTAAGGGACAGTACAAGCCCGAATTCAGCCTTGCTCCTGTTGCTCAGAGACTTTCGGAGTACCTTAATACAGACGTTAAACTTGCTGAGGACAAAGAAGTTGTAGGTGCTAACGCAAGAAAGATGGCAAGCGAACTTGCAGACGGTGAAGTTATGCTTCTTGAAAATGTTCGTTTCCGTCAGGAAGAGACAAACAACAGCGAAAACTTCTCTAAAGAACTCGCATCACTTGCAGATATTTTTGTTAACGACGCATTCGGCACTGCTCACAGAGCTCACTGCTCAACAACAGGCGTTGCTGCATACCTTCCTGCAGTTTGCGGTTTTCTTATCCAGAAAGAAATCGAATTTATGGGCGGGGCACTTGCTAACCCGAAGAGACCGCTTGTTGCAATTCTCGGCGGTGCTAAGGTTTCGGACAAAATCGGCGTTATCACCAACCTGATTGAAAAGTGCGACACCATTATCATCGGCGGCGGTATGGCTTACACATTTATGAAATACCTCGGTCACTCAATCGGCACATCACTTCTTGAGGCTGACTGGGTTGAAAAAGCAGGCGAAATGATGAAGGCTGCCGAGGAAAAAGGCGTTAAGTTCCTTATTCCTGTTGACAACAAGGTTGGTAAAGAATACAGCGAAAACACAGAGGCTATGATTGTTAACTCAGACGAAATCCCTGACGGATGGATGGGTCTTGACATCGGTCCTGCTTCACAGAAGCTCTTTGTTGACGCTATCAAGGGTGCAGGCACAGTTATCTGGAACGGTCCTATGGGCGTTTCTGAGTGGAAGAACTTTGAAGCAGGCACTGTTGCAGTTGCTAAAGCAGTTGCAGAGAGCGGTGCTATTTCAATCATCGGCGGCGGCGACAGCGTTGCTGCAGTTACAAAACTCGGCTTTGCAGACAAGATGAGCCACATCTCAACAGGCGGCGGTGCGTCGCTTGAATTCCTCGAGGGCAAAGAACTTCCGGGTATTATGGCACTTAACGATAAATAAATTTGAACAAGCCGCAGGCGAAATGCTGATTTGCTCCCCTTGATAAAGGGGAGATGTCACGAAGTGACAGAGGGGATTGTCATAACAATATATTATTTTGTAACAAGCGACCATCCCTCCGTCAGCTACGCTGCCACCTCCCTTTAACAAGGGAGGCAATAATGTTAGGAGATTATTATTATGAACAAAAAACTCAGAAAAGCAGTAATCGCAGGTAACTGGAAGATGAACAACACACCTGCCGAAACAACTGCACTTATTAACGAAATGAAACCGCTTGTTGCAGACGCAGACTGCGATGTTGTTATCTGTGCTCCGTTTGTTGACCTTCAGGCAGCACTTGACGCAGCAGCAGGCTCAAACATCAAAATCGGTGCTGAAAACTGCCACTGGGCAGAAAAAGGTGCTTTCACAGGCGAGGTTTCCGCACCTATGCTCAAGGCTATGGGCGTTCCTTACGTAATCATCGGTCACAGCGAAAGACGTCAGTATTTCGGCGAGACAGATGAAACCGTTAACAAGAGAGTACGTGCAGCACTCGACAACGGACTTACAGTAATCCTTTGCGTTGGCGAAGTTCTTGAAGAGAGAGAACAGGGCGTTACATTTGAAATCGTTGGCAAGCAGACAAAGGTTGCACTTCAGGGCGTTACCGAAGACGAACTCAAGAACGTTATCATCGCTTATGAGCCTGTATGGGCTATCGGCACAGGCAAGACTGCTACTGCTGACCAGGCTGACGAAGTTAACGGATACATCCGTGGCGTAATTGCAGAACTTTACAGCAAGGAAGCTGCTGACGCATTTGTTGTGCAGTACGGCGGTTCAATGAACGCAAAGAACGCAGAAGAACTTACAGATAAAGAGAATGTAGACGGCGGTCTTATCGGCGGTGCATCACTCAAGGCTGAAGACTTCTCAATCATTGTTAAGGCTGCAAGCAGATAATTATTACGGGCGGAGAAATCCGCCCTTATTTTAGGAGAATACCTTATGAAAAAAACTAACGTACTTTGCATTATGGACGGCTTCGGTCACAATCCGAGTGACTACGGCAACGCAATCGCCGCTGCTAAAAAGCCAAATCTCGATATGCTGATGGAAAAATATCCGTACACATACATCGGTGCGTCGGGACTTAACGTAGGTCTGCCGGACGGACAGATGGGCAACTCGGAAGTCGGCCACACAAATATGGGTGCAGGAAGAGTTGTTTATCAGGAACTCACAAGAATTACAAAGTCAATTGAAGACGGCGATTTTTTTGAGAACGAGGCACTTGTTAACGCTATCAAAAAATCTGTTGACGACGGCACCGCACTTCACCTTATGGGTCTTATGAGTGACGGCGGCGTACACTCGCATAACACTCACATCTGGGGACTTCTTGAACTTGCAAAAAGACTTGGCCAGACAAAAGTTTATCTTCACTGCATTATGGACGGACGTGACGTACCGCCTACTTCGGGCAAGGATTTTGTTGCCGAGGCAATTGAAAAGATGAACGAAATCGGCGTTGGTAAAGTTGCTACCGTTACAGGCAGATATTACGCTATGGACCGTGACAGCAACTGGGACAGAGTTCAGAAGGCGTATAACGCATTTGTTTTCGGTGAAGGTATACAGGCTGACGACCCTGTTGAAGCAATCAAAAAATCTTATGAAACTATCGACGGCGACGGCAAGAACCTCACTGACGAATTCATTATGCCTACAGTAACTCTTAAAAACGAAGGTAGAGTAAGCGAAGGCGACAGCGTTGTATTCTTCAACTTCCGCCCCGACCGTGCAAGGGAGATTACAAGAACTTTTGTTGACGATACATTCACAGGATTTGACAGAAAGTATTTCAAAGTCAACTACGTATGTATGACTCAGTATGACGCAACAATGCCGAATGTTGACGTTGCGTTCAAGCCGCAGGTACTTACAAACACATTCGGTGAGTATCTTGCAAAGAACAATATGACTCAGCTGCGTATTGCCGAAACAGAAAAATACGCTCACGTAACCTTTTTCTTTAACGGCGGCGTTGAGGCTGTAAACGAAGGCGAGGACAGAATTCTTATCCCCTCACCCAAGGTTGCTACATACGACCTGCAGCCGGAGATGAGTGCTTATCTTGTTAGCGAAAAACTCAACGAGGCTGTTAAATCAGGCAAATACGACGTTGTTATTGTCAACTTTGCGAACTGCGATATGGTAGGTCATACAGGCGTGTTTGAGGCTGCTGTTGCCGCTGTTGAGGCAGTTGACAAGTGCGTTGGCTCACTGTACGAGGCAGTTATGGAAAATGGCGGCACGCTCTTTGTAACCGCTGACCACGGCAATGCCGACCAGATGAAAGAGCCGGACGGCTCACCGTTCACCGCACACACAACAAACGAAGTACCGTTCATTGTTTGTAACTGCGGCGACGTTGAACTGCGTGAAGGCGGCAAACTCTGTGACATTGTTCCTACAATGCTCAAGGTTATGAATATGCCGCAGCCTGAAGAGATGACAGGCGAATCAATAATTAAATAAGATTATAAAGTTTAAGAATAAATCACCCATTAGTGAAAACAATTACTAATGGGTGATTTTTTATGCTGCTTTTGTGTATTAAGGCATTTTTTGTAGGCGGAGCAATCTGCGTTATCGGTCAACTGCTGATTGACTTTACTAAAATGACTCCTGCAAGAATACTTGTTACGTTTGTGTGCCTTGGCGTAATCCTCGGCGGACTGGGCGTATATGACAAACTTGTTGACTTTGCAGGTGCGGGGGCGACAATTCCGCTGACCGGATTTGGTAACGCACTTGCTACGGGAGTAAAGGAATCAGTGCAGGAACAGGGATTTATGGGCGTGTTAACAGGACCGTTCACCGCTATGGCGGGCGGTGTGACGGTTGCGGTGCTGTGCGGTCTGGTTACGGCGTTGGTGACTAAGCCAAAGGACAAATAAAAAGAGCCTTGCGGCTCTTTTTAACCCAAATCTATCGGGTTCTTGTTATCGTACTTTGCTTTTCTGCCGTACTTTTCCTCAAAGCCCGGGTTGATGTAGTCCTCCACAATCTTGCCGTCACGGATACGGACAACACGTTCCGCCTCTTCGGCAATCTCGTTGTCGTGAGTGATAACGATAACCGTTCTGCCCTCGTCCTTGAGGGTGTGAAGAATAGCCATAACGTCTTTTGTTGACTTGGTGTCGAGGTTACCCGTAGGCTCGTCGGCAAGAATAACAGGCGGTGCTGCGGCAATGGCTCTTGCAACTGCAACACGCTGTTGCTGTCCGCCCGAAAGTGCAGTAGGCAGGTGGTCAACTCTGTCGCCAAGACCTACTTTTTCGAGTGCGGAAATTGACTTTTCACGTCTCTCGTCCCTGTGCATACCTCTGTACACAAGCGGGAGTTCTACGTTTTCGAGTGCTGTGAGCGAAGAAATAAGGTTAAATCCCTGAAATATAAATCCAATCTGCTCGTTACGTATAACGCTCATCTGGTCGTCGGTGAGGTCGTCAACAAGTTTGCCGTTGATGTAGTACTCGCCTTCGGTAGGCGTATCAAGCAGACCAAGCATATTCATAAGCGTTGATTTGCCCGAACCCGACTGGCCGATAATTGCAACAAATTCGCCCTCGTCAATTGTCAGCGAAACGCCGTCAAGAGCGTTAACCTGATTTTCGCCCGGGTTATATATTTTATAAACATTTCGTACTTCTATAAGATGCATATTTTTCACCTTTACATATTGTATAAAACAATTATACAATAAAACAATATTTTGTCAAGGGGCATAGATATGAGTATTTCTAACAGCGATTATTCAAAAATGACGGACAAAGCAAGTCCGAATTCTCCCGTTATCTTAAACTGCGTTAAGGCGTTTGTTTTCGGCGGCGGGATATGTCTGTTTTCGCAAATAATGAACTTTATATTTGAAAGAGCGGGGCTCGGTGAAAAAGAAATTAAACTTGCCACACCGTCTGTGATTATAATAATTACTGCTATCCTGACGGGTATTGGCATTTACGATAAAATCGCCCGCCACGCAGGTGCAGGAACTATTGTGCCGATAAGCGGATTTGCAAACTCTGTTGTTGCACCCGCTCTTGAGTTTCAGCACGAGGGCTACGTGCTTGGAACGGCTGCTCAGATGTTTTCTATCGCAGGACCCGTGCTTGTATACGGCACGGCAACAAGCGTGATTTACGGACTGATTTACTTTTTGATAACAAAATAAGGGTTCCTGACGGAACCCTTATTTTATACTGATTTGGAATGTTTTTTAATTGCACGGCTGTGCTTGAAAGTCTGTTTCCAGAGTAACGGGTTAAGGATAAGGAGCATTGGGAACAGTTCGAGCCTTCCTGCAAGCATATCAAAAATGAACACGTACTTGCTGAAGTTACTGAAAAAGCCGAAGTTCTTTGTTGGTCCTACCATTTCAAGACCGGGGCCTATATTATTTATCGTTGCAGTAACCGAAGTGAAATTTGTAAGCAGGTCGTTACCTTCGAGTGACACAAGAAACATCGACACAACAAACACAAACATAAACGTAATAAGATAAATATTTGTAGCTTTAACAACGTTTTTGTCAAGCGGTTTGCCGTCCATCTTCATATTCTCAACGCTTTTGGGATGTACGTACGACCTGATTTCACGCAGCACGCCCTTGCCTGCCACTACAAATCTCGACACCTTTATACCTCCGCCCGTACTGCCTGCACAGGCACCGACAAACATCAAAAGCACCATAACGGTTTTTGCCGTGCCGTGCCACATATCGAAGTCTGCGGTTGAAAATCCCGTGGTCGTAATGACCGACGCCACCTGAAACGCAGAGTGACGCACTGTATCTGAAACGTTGTTGTACATAGGATAAACAGTAGCAAACAAAACTGCGACAGACGAGAAAATCAGAATAAAGTACCATCTTATCTCTTCAATTGAAAGTGCACGCTTGAACTGACCGAAAATCAGAAGAAAGTATGCGTTGAAATTGACTCCGAACAGAATCATAAATACAGTTACCACCCACTGAATATACGGTGAATAGCCCGCTATACTGTCATTTTTAATACCAAACCCGCCTGTACCCGCAGTGCCGAACGACGTTGTAACTGCGTCAAACAGCGGCATATGACCTGCTATAAGAAAAACAATTTCAAGCACGGTAAAGAAAATGTACATCAAATACAGATAACTTGCTGTAGTGCGTGTTTTAGGCTTAAGTTTGCCGACCGACGGACCGGGGCTTTCTGCTTTCATAAGGTTGATATTTGAGCCCGTTCCGCCCGACATAGGCACAATCGCCATAAGGAACACAAGTATTCCCATACCGCCTACCCAGTGTGTGAAACTACGCCAAAAAAGCATACACTTAGGCAGTGACTCAACTTCGGGAAGAATGCTTGCACCCGTTGTGGTAAAGCCCGACACCGTTTCAAAAAGGGCGTCGGTAAACGACGGGATAACTCCTGTAATAAAAAACGGAAGGCAACCGAAAAGACTAAGGAATATCCAGCTGAGTCCCGTTGCAACGCAACCCTCTTTAAGATAGAACACATTGTCCTTCGGTTTTTTAAGTCCCATCGCTGCCCCGACAAAAAGGCATATCGTTGCCACTGCAACAAACGCAGTAGCCTCCTCTTCGCCGTAAACAAGTGCAACGATACAAGGCAGCAACAACATTGCTGCCTCTAAAATCAGCACATATCCAAGTATTCGTCTTATTATTGAAACGTTCATATATTACCTAAACCAAAATGTCACTGATGTCGTTAAAACCTTTATTGGTTGTTACAATCATAACCGTGTCGCCCGCAAGGATACTGTCACGGCCGCCGGGAATGATAATCTTGCCTTTACGGTTGATAAACGCAATAAGCAAATCTTTTTTGAGTTTGAGTTCCATAATCGGAACATTTGTGAGTCCGGGGTGTTCGTCGCTGACTCTGAACTCAATTGCCTCGGCACGCTGCGAGAACATATGGTACAGCGTTTCGATATTATTGCTGCGTGACGCACTTTTTGCACGCACATAAGCAATAATAGCCTCGGCTGTGATATAGCGGGGATAGATTACCGAGCCTAAATCAAGTCCGTCTATTACGTCGTTGAACGTAAGTCGGTTAATTTTGGTAATAACTTTTGCGTTGGACACTCTGTTTGCATACAGCGTGAGAAGAATGTTTTCCTCGTCGCTGCCTGTAAGCGGAATAAATGACTCGACAGCTTCAATTCCCTCTTCTTTAAGCAGGTCCTCATCCGTACCGTCGCCGTTAATAATAGTTGCTTTTGGCAGAAGGACAGAGAGCTCCTCGCATCTGTCCTTGCTTTTTTCTATTATCTTAACGCCTATTCCCATATGGTGAAGCTGGCGTGCGAGGTAATACGCCGTGTCGCCGCCGCCGATAATCATAGCGTCTTTAACGTGATGTGTTTTAAATCCGATTGCCTTGAAAAACTCTTTTACCACCTTACGTGGTGCAGCAACCGAAACGTTGTCTCCTGCTTCAATTACAAAGTCACCTGACGGAATATATATTTTTCCCTTACGCTCAATTGCACAAATAAGCACATTTTGTGTTTTTGCACCTACATCTGCAACGGACATTCCGTTAATCATAGAGGTAGCACTCACCTTGAACTTAACAAGTTCTGCCTGACCGTGTGCAAACGAGTTTACGTCGAGGGCAGTGGGCAGAAGAAGAACACGTGCCATTTCTCTTGAAGCCTCAAGCTCAGGATTAATAATCATAGCAAGACCGAGTTTGTTACGAAGGTAATCAATCTCGAGGCTGTAATCAGGATTACGCACACGTGCAATTGCAGAGCAGTTACCCACCCTTCTTGCAACCGTACAGCAAAGAAGATTCAGTTCGTCAGAATCGGTAACGGCAATAATGAGGTCGGCATCCTTGATTCCTGCCTCAATCTGCATAGAAAAACTTGCACCGTTGCCGACAACTCCCATAATATCATAGAAGTTGATAAGTTCGTTGATAAGTTCTGCGTCCTTGTCTATAACAGTTATGGAGTGACCCTCCGCACTGAGCTGTTCAACAAGAGTTATACCTACTCTGCCGCAGCCGACAATTATGATATTAAGTCCCTTTGACCTCTTTTTGTGAAGCATGGCCTATACCTCTTATATTATAATTAAGATTAATATATCACTTTAGTTTTAAAAATACAAGACACATTTTAAAATAATATGAAAAGGCGTGCCGTAGCACGCCTTTTCAGTGCGATTTGTCAGTTATCTCATAGATTCCTCGTAAGCTTTAATCATCTTTTTAACCATCTGACCGCCTACTGAGCCTGCCTGCTTGGAAGTAAGGTCACCGTTGTAACCCTGCTTAAGGTTAACACCTACCTCTGAAGCAGCTTCCATCTTGAAACGGTCAAGTGCCTCACGAGCCTCAGGTACTACTGTCTTATTGCTCTTTGCCATTTTAAATACACCTCGCTTATCCTTATTTGCAGGGCATAAACTATGTGCATAAACGTAATACGCCCTGCAAACAATTTTGCCTTGCAAGTATATTTTGTGCGGCGTATACTTTTTTATTTATTGTAAATTTTGACATATTGCAGTGCCTGTGATATTATAAATAAAATTTAATGATTGAATTTTTTATACAATATGATATTATATGTATAATGGAGTGATACTATGAATAATACAATAATAATCGACAAAGGAAAATGTATTGGCTGCGGTCTTTGTGTAAAAGACTGTGTTGCGTCTGCAATTAAACTTGAGGGCGGCAAAGCCGAAGTTTTTAAAGACTGTATTGAATGCGGTCACTGTTTTGCAGTATGTCCGCAAAATGCAGTTGATATGAAAGGGTACGACACGTCTTCGTCATTACCCGTTACACCTATGACCGAAATTGATAGCGACACGCTGCTTGCCGCTATGAAAAGCCGTCGCACAATAAGGCAGTACAAGGATATTCCTGTTGAGCAGGAAGTGATTGACAAAATTATTGAAGCGGGCAAGGTCGCACCTACGGGAGCAAATTCGCAAAACGTTGCATTTACCGTTCTTGGTTCAAAGCAAGACGCAATTGAAAAAGAGTGCGTCAAAATATTCAGAGCAGGAGTCGGCATCGGCTCTAAGTTTTCAAAGTCGCTTCAAGGCACCGTAATTGACGACAATTTCTTTTTTAAAAAAGCTCCACTTGTAATCGTTGTATCAGGTAAAGACACGGTTAACGCCACAATTGCAAGTTCGTATATGGAGATTATGGCAAACAGTCTTGGTCTTGGAGCGTTATACAGCGGATTTTTTGTAGCCTGCACGCACATTAATCCAAAAATCAAAAGTATGCTTAAATTACCTAAGGGACACAAGGCTGTTACCTGTATGATATTCGGTTATCCCGATGTGCATTATCAGCGTACGGCACCGAGAAAACCGCACAGCGTGAAGGAACTTTAGTATTTGGAGAAACTATGGAAAAGAAAAAGAGTGTTTCATTTGTATTTTACTGGATAGTGCTTGTTATTACTGCACTTGTGTTTTTTGCACTGCTTGAACTCAGCAAGAACAC
>SVQF01000014.1 GCA_015065445.1 Oscillospiraceae bacterium
AAGCGTGTTGCCGAGGAGGTTGAGGAAGTTATAGGAATTCCCTGTATGGACGCACCTCGCATCAGTGCCAAAACGGGCGAAAATGTTGAAGAAGTGCTTGAATATATCGTAAGCGAAATTTCGCCGCCCGAAGGTGACGACAGTAAACCGCTTAAAGCACTGATTTTTGACTCGGTGTATGACTCGTACCGTGGCGTTATAGTCTATGTCCGCATTAAAGAGGGTAAAATCAAAGCGGGCGACACAATGCGTATTATGTCAACAGGTGCTCAGTTTACGGTTGTTGAAGTGGGCTATATGCGTGCCACTTCTATGGAAAAGACTGCTGAACTCACTGCAGGCGAGGTAGGTTATATTACCGCATCTATTAAAACGGTAGGCGACGCCCACGTGGGCGATACAGTCACAACTGCAGCAAACCCTGCCGCAGAGCCGCTTCCGGGTTACCGCAAGGTTAATCCTATGGTGTTCTGCGGAATATATCCCGCTGACGGTGCCGACTACGAGGCGTTGCGTGACGCACTCGAAAAACTGCAACTTAACGACGCATCGCTGTCGTACGAACCCGAAACGTCGGGTGCTCTCGGTTTTGGTTTTCGCTGTGGATTTTTAGGACTTCTCCACCTCGAGATAATTCAGGAAAGGCTTGACCGTGAATACGGGCTTGACCTGATTGCAACAGTGCCGAGCGTTGTTTACAAAATTCATCTTACAGACGGCACTATGGTTGAGATTGACAACCCCACCAACTATCCCGACCCTGCGTATATTGACTACTGCGAAGAGCCGTTTGCAGACGCACACATCTATGTGCCGAGCGATTTTGTAGGTACGGTTATGGATATGTGTCAGGATAAACGTGGCATATTCAGAAATATGGACTATATAACCCCCGAAAGGGTTGATATACACTACGAACTCCCGCTCAACGAGATTATTTACGATTTCTTTGACGCTCTCAAGTCACGCACAAGGGGCTACGCCTCATTTGACTACGAACTAAAGGACTACCGCAAGAGCGAACTTGTTAAGGTTGACGTGCTACTCAACGGTGACGTTATTGACGCACTCTCGTTTATTATCCACAGAGAAAAAGCGTACTCAAGAGCAAGAAAGATTGCTGAGCAGCTCAAAAAACACATTCCCCGTCACCTGTTTGAAATACCTATTCAGGTTGCAATCGGCGGCAAGGTAATCGCACGTGAAACCGTTAAGGCACTTCGCAAGGACGTGCTTGCAAAGTGTTATGGCGGTGACGTAACACGTAAGAAAAAACTACTTGAAAAACAAAAAGAGGGCAAAAAGCGTATGCGTCAGTTCGGCTCTGTCGAAGTTCCGCAAGAGGCGTTCCTCGCAGTGCTCAAGCTCTCATCGGATGATGATGACTAATATGGAAAACAAAAAAAGACTTGTAAATCTGGATTTGCTCAAAGTTGTAGCAATGGTGATGATTGTCTGCCTGCACTATCTCGGCAAAGGCGGCATTCTTGCAAAAGCCACTGTCAACGATCCAAATTACTATGTGGCATGGCTGTTTGAAATACTGAGCGTTGCAGGGGTTAACTGCTATGTTCTCAGTTGCGGCTATCTTGCCGACAAGAGTAAACTTAGATTCAGCAATATAATCAGCCTCTGGATGCAGGTGTTTTTTGTAAATCTGGTTTGTGCAGTCTGTGCAATTGCAACGGATAATACCGATTTTTCAGTCAGAACTCTTGCAAAATGTCTGTTGCCTGTAACATCAAATTCCTACTGGCTTATTACGGCATATTTTATATTCTGTGTACTTTATCCGTTTTTTATATGGGTAGCCGAAAAACTCAGTACAGAAAATCTGAAAAAACTTGTTATAACGCTCACTTGTTTGTTTGCCGTAATACCTTGGCAGTGGACAAAGATTGACGGCGGTTATCACTTTGTATGGTTTTCCGTTCTGTTTTTCTTTGCTACTTATATTAAACGTGCAGATTTGCTTAACAGAAGAATAAGGGTTTATCTGGGCAGATATGCACTTATAGTTATTGTAACAGTTGCATTAAAGCTTGTTGTTGATACCCTGGCAAAAAGAAGTGCCGGCATGGATTTTTCAAATTATGTCAATGTTACCAATCCCGACTTTTTACTGGCGTTTGCTGCGTCGCTTATGCTTTTTGCAGCATTTAAAAATCTCAAAATAAAACGCACAAAAATTGCCGAAATGACAACTTTTTTGTCCGGACTCACAATAGGGGTGTACCTGATTCACTCCAATCAGTTCATAAGAAAAACGCTGTGGACAAAAGTTGTTACGGCTGCACAGTATTTTAACAAGCCGTATTTTGTGTTTCATATGATTGTGTGCGTGCTTGCGGTGTTCTTCATTTGTGCATTTCTCGAATACTTCAGGCAGCTGCTGTTCAAATTGTTCAATATTCCGAGTCTGTGCGACAAACTCGGCGAAAAATTGCAGAACTTAACCGACAAATTATTCAGCAGCAAGTTTATAGAAAAACTGTAACTAAAAAAGTCTGTCTCATCAAGAGACAGACTTTTTAAACTTCGTGGTTTTCGCCGTATTCTTTTGAGTTTTCAACGTTGTAATCCGACGGAATCGGAACGCCCATTTCTGTTTTGCCGTCAGGCTGAACAGTCGGGTTTGTAGCCCAGATTTCGTACTTGTTTGTAACGTCTTTCTTCTTTTTCTTTTTGCTCACAGTATCACCTCAGTAATATTGTGTGCTAAATCAGTTCGTTTATTACGCTGTTTGACACAAGCATTCCGCTTGGTGTGAGTGCCACTCTGTCGCCTTTGTCAGTCAGAAGACCTGCATTAATCAGGTGTTCAAACGGCTTTGTTATTATGCTTTTTTCAACCCCTTTTGTAAGGCGTAAACCGAGCATAATTTTTTCGTTCAAATCACCGCCCTCACCGTCGTCAACAATCCACATATTTTCGTCGTAGTAAAAACGCCTGCCGCCCCAAAACGAGTGGGCGGTTTTTCCTATGCCGAGGTATTCGTCAAGCTGCCAGTATTTGTTGTTGTGCCTGCTCTCAAATCCCGGCTTTGCAAAGTTGCTTATCTCGTACTGCTCAAATCCGAGTTCACGCAAAATGCTGATTGTCTTAAGATACATCTCACTCACTTCGTCCTCCTGAGGCAGAGCAAGTTTTTCTTTAATTTCAAAAAACCTTGTGCCTTCCTCAATGCTGAGCATATATGCCGAAATGTGTTGCACATTCATTTTGTCTATAAAATCAAATGTTTTATCGAGCGATTCAATAGTCTGGTAAGGCGTGCCGAGCATCAGGTCAAGACTTATGTTGTTAAATCCGGCGTTTTTTGCAGCGGTAACAGTGGCTTCAACCTCAGCTTTGCCTGCTGCTCTGCCGAGTGCAAACCGCTCCTTGTCAACGGCACTCTGCATGCCTATACTCAGCCTGTTTACGCCGCAACTTCTGTAAACTTCAAACGCACTTTTTAAATCCTCACGTGGATTACATTCTACGGTGATTTCGCTGTCTTCTGCTATGTCAAACTGACTTTTTGATTTGTCAAGCAGCATTTTTATAAGTTCACTCGGAATAATACTCGGCGTGCCGCCGCCGAAGTAAACTGTGTCAAATTCGCCGCTGTATTTCTTTATTTCGTCGCAGAGTAAAATACAATAATCCCGTGCTGCACTTTCACAGTATTTTACGCTGTAAAAGTCGCAGTACGGGCATTTGTTTTTACAAAACGGTATATGAAAATATAGTCCTGCTTTTTCCATATTACTGTTTTCTTGCACGGCTTTCAGCCTTAAGGCGAAGTTCTTTGTTAAGTATGGTTTTACGAAGACGTATGCTCTTTGGCGTAACCTCAAGCAATTCGTCGTCTGCGAGGAATTCCATACTCTGTTCGAGCGACAGAGTAGTCGGCGGTACGAGTTTTAACGCCTCGTCAGAGCCGCTTGCACGTGTGTTTGTAACATGCTTTTTCTTACAGACGTTACATACAATGTCTTCATCCTTTGCACATTCGCCTACAATCATTCCCTCGTAAACGTCAACGCCGGGGCCAATAAAGAGTTTGCCCCTGTCCTGTGTGTTCCACAGTCCGTAGCCCGTAGAAGTGCCTGTTTCGTGAGCAACAATCGAGCCTCTGTTTCGTGTTTCTATATCACCCTTGTACGGCTCGTAGCCTGCAAAGAGCTGGTTCATAATTCCGTTGCCGTTTGTGTCTGTAAGGAATTCGCTTCTGTAACCGATAAGTCCACGTGACGGAATTTTGATTTCGAGGTGGGTCATACCTGTTGAGCGGGTGTCCATATTACCGATTTCGCCCTTGCGTGAGCAGAGTTTTTCCATAACTACGCCCACGTATTCCTCAGGTACTTCTATAATTGCAGTTTCAATAGGCTCAAGGGTCTGACCGTTCGCATCTTTTTTAAGGATAACCTGCGGACGTGATACGGCAAACTCGTAGTTTTCACGCCTCATAGTTTCAATAAGAATCGAAAGGTGCAGTTCGCCCCTGCCCGACACCTTGAAAGTGTCCATCGAGTCGGTTTCTTCCACTCGCATCGAAACGTTGGTTTCAACTTCTTTAAAGAGTCTGTCACGCAGATTGCGTGAGGTAACGTACTTGCCCTCCCTGCCTGCAAAAGGTGAGTCGTTAACAATAAAGTTCATACTGATTGTAGGCTCGTCAATTTTTACAAACGGCAGCGGCTCAATATGTTCGGGGTCGCAGGCAGTTTCGCCGATGTTGAGGTCGGGAATACCTGCTACGCATACAAGGTCGCCGAACTGTGCTTCGTTGCACGCAACCCTTTTGAGTCCGTCAAACTGATAAAGCTGCGAAAATTTAACGTTCTCCTGCGTACCGTCCTGCTTGCAGAGTACGTACGGCGTGTTCACTTTGATTGTGCCACGCTCAACTCTGCCCACGCCGATTCTGCCAACGTAATCGTCATATTCAAGCGACGAAAATAAAATCTGTGCAGCACCGTCGGCGTCGCCGCTCGGTGACGGAATATATTCCAGTATTGCGTCGAGCAGCGGCCTCATATCACCTTCTCTGTCGTCGGGATTAAGGCTTGAATATCCGCCACGTGCCGATGCGTAAACAACGGGGAATTCAATCTGGTCGTCGTCGGCACCGAGTTCAATAAACAGGTCAAGCACCTCGTCAACAACTTCTTCGGGTCTTGCACCGTCACGGTCAATCTTGTTTACAACAACAAGCGGAGTCTTGTGCAGTGCAAGTGCCTTGCTGAGTACAAAACGGGTTTGAGGCATGCACCCCTCAAATGCGTCAACAAGCAGTAAAACGCCGTCAACCATTGTGAGTATACGCTCAACCTCGCCGCCGAAATCGGCGTGACCCGGTGTGTCAACAATATTGATTTTTGTATCTTTGTAATGAATAGCAGTGTTCTTTGAAAGGATGGTGATTCCACGCTCTTTTTCAAGGTCGTTGGAGTCCATAACTCTTTCCTGAACAACTTCATTGTCACGGAAAATGCCGCTCTGGTGCAGCATCTCGTCAACCAGTGTGGTTTTGCCGTGGTCTACGTGAGCAATGATTGCAATGTTTTTAATTCCTTTTCTTTCCATAAAACGCCTTCGTTATTTTTTAGTATTAAAGCTGTCTCTGAGAGCAACAGTTCTGTTGAAAACAAGTTTTTCTTCGGTGCTGTCCGTATCAGCACAGAAGTAACCTATACGCATAAACTGGAACTTGTCTCCAGGCTTTGCAGTACCGAGTGATTTTTCAACATATGCTGTTTTTGTAACGAGCGATTCGGGGTTGAGGTTATCCTCAAACGAACTTACGCCCTCCTCGTTGCTCGGATTTTCAACATTGAAGAGCCTGTCGTAAAGTCTTACTTCCGCCTCTTTGCAGTCGTCAGTCTTAACCCATTGAATAGTGCCCCTTACCTTGCGTCCGTCAGGTGCGTCGCCGCCGAAGGTTTCGGGGTCGTATGTGCAGTGTACGGTTGTAACGTTGCCGTCGTCGTTAAGGTCATAGCCCGTGCAGGTTACAAAGTATGCCTTGTAAAGCCTTACCTCGTTGCCCACGTAAAGACGTCTGTACTTTTTGATTGGCTCAATCATAAAGTCGTCACGCTCAATGTAAAGCTCCTTGCCAAACGGTACGGTGCGTTTGCCGTACTCTTCGTGGTCGGGATGGTATTCAACCTCAATCTCCTCAACCTTGTCGTCGGGATAGTTGTCAATAACAAGTTTAATCGGGTCTATAACCGCCATTGCACGTGGTGCGTTTTTGTTGAGCGAGTCACGCACACAGCTTTCAAGCAGGGCAAAATCAATTACGCTGTAAGCCTTTGAAACGCCGATTTTTTCACAGAAATCACGAATAGCCTCTGCGGGATAACCACGTCTTCTCATACCGCTGATGGTAGCCATACGTGGGTCGTTCCAACCGTCCACAATGCCGTCTTTAACAAGCTGAAGGCACTTTCTTTTTGAAGTGAGAGTGTAGTTGAGATTCATTCTTGCAAACTCAATCTGCCTCGGCTTTTCGCCCTCAATAAGTTCGTTTACAAACCAGTTGTAAATCGGACGGTGATTTTCAAATTCAAGCGAGCAGAGCGAGTGCGTAACCTTTTCGCAGGCGTCGGACAGCGGGTGAGCAAAGTCGTACATCGGATAGATGCACCACTTGTCGCCCGTGCGGTGGTGGTGTGCATACATTATGCGGTAAATAATCGGGTCACGCATATTGAGGTTGGGCGACGCCATATCAACCTTTGCACGCAGAACTTTTGAACCTGCCTCGAATTCGCCCTTAGCCATACGCTCAAAGAGGTCGAGATTTTCTTCAATACTTCTGTCACGGTACGGAGAGTTTTTACCGGGTTCGGTAAGCGTGCCACGGTATTCTCTCATCTGCTCCGGTGTGAGTTCACATACGTAAGCCTTGCCTTTTTTGATGAGCTTTATTGCACACTCGTAAAGGAAGTCAAAGTAGTCGGACGCATAGTAAACGTTGTCGTAGTCAAAGCCAAGCCACTTGATGTCCTCTTCAATAGCCTCGACGTATTCTGTGTCCTCTTTGGTGGGGTTTGTGTCGTCAAGACGGAGATTGCATATGCCGTTATACTTGTTCTTTACGCCAAAGTTTATGCAAATAGCCTTTGCGTGGCCGATATGCAGATAGCCGTTCGGCTCAGGAGGAAAACGGGTCTGCACTCTTGAGTACACGCCCTCTTTTAAATCCTCGTCAATAAATTCGTGTATGAAATTGGAGGCAACAACCTCTTCGTTCTTAATCTCGTCAATTGCCATTATGCTTCCTCCTTGTAGTGACTCAGTGCGTTATCAATTCTTTTTTGAACTCTGTCTGCACCAAGCAGTGCGGTTATTGAGTAAAGGTCGGGCGTGTTTGTTCTGCCCGTAAGTGCAACACGTATAATTGTTGATACGTCACCAACGTGGCCTTCAAATGCTTCGGGGTTCTGCTTAAACTCCTTAACGTTCGGAGTGCAGCCTACCGACTCGCACATATCCTTGATTCTGCCGAACCACGTGTCCTTGTCGTCGTCAAGATTAACGGTGTCTTTGTACTTTTCAAGCACCTTTACTGCAAGTGCAGGCGTTGCGTTACCCGTGAGTTCGTAGCAGGGAACAAACGTCTCGTCGTACATATAACTGATGTATTCGGGAATGTCGCTCCACTTTGCGATGTCCTTACGTGGCTTTTTGTTTTCACGGTCAATATTGAGTATTGCAGTGGCACGCTCGGTGTCCTGCTCATAAAGTTTTGCAAGTTCGCTGCAGTATTCCTTTGCCCATTCGTACGAAAGGCTGAACACTTTTTCAGCACTCATTTTACAGATAACGTTCTTGCTCACGTCTGTGAGTTTTACCATATCAAACAGTGCACCCGAAACGCTCATTTTTTTGAGATTGACGGGGAACTTGTCTATGTTCTCGTTCTGATTTACTCTTCGCCAGTCCTCAAAGTTTGAGTTTGCAAGAGTCATAATGTATTCCGTAACGCTCTCTTTCGGAAAGCCCTGCTCAGCGTAGTAGGTTACTTTAGCCTCAGGGTCCTTACGCTTTGAAAGTTTACGCTTGCCGCCGTTTTCCTCTTTCATAATAGGTGCAACGTGAGCGTACTTTGGCGGTTTGAAACCAAGCACACGGAAAAGCTGAAGATGTATCGGCACGCTTGCAATCCATTCGTCGCCACGCATAACGTGCGTTGTTCGCATAAGATGGTCGTCAACGGCGTGTGCAAAGTGATAGGTCGGTATTCCGTCCGACTTGAGAAGTACAACGTCCTGCACATTCTCGGGCATTTCTATTTTGCCACGGATTAAATCGTCAAAGCGGCACTTGCCCTCTGTGCTGCCGGGCGACTTAAGGCGAAGCGTCCACTGCTCGCCGTTTTTAAGATGCTCTTCAATCTCATCAAACGTGAGATCACGGTGCTTTGCCCACTTGCCCCATATTCCTTTTATGCTCTCGCTTTCCTGTGCCGAGCGGATTTCGTCAAGCTCTTCGGGTGTCATAAAGCACGGGTAGGCAAGCCCCTGCTCAACAAGTGATTTTGCATAGGTCTGGTATATCTCTTTACGCCTGCTCTGGTAGTACGGTGCGTAGTCGCCCTTTTCGGTATCCTCGGCAACAACGCCCTCGTCGGGTACTATGCCATAGACCGAAAGTCCCTTGAGCATTACCTCAATTGCACCTTCAACCTTACGCTTCTGGTCGGTGTCCTCAACTCTTACGTAGAACACGCCGTCGGTGTCTTTTGCCGTTTTGTATGACACAAGGCAGGTGAACAGATTGCCAAAGTGCAGAAATCCCGTAGGGCTCGGTGCAAAACGTGTAACACGGGCGCCTTCCCTGAGTTCACGCTGAGGATATTTTTCCTCCCAGTAGTCAGGAGTTTTGTCAATTTCGGGAAATAATTTTTGTGCAAGTGCGTTATAATCCACTGTAATATCTCCTAAGTCTTAAAAATCAGATATAATATTATCGCATAAATTAATATATTATTCAAGGGCTAATTTACCATTTTAGGTCGTGCAGTTGCCCTTTTTGTAAAAGTTCGGGATAGCCCCATTGCCGCAGCACTTCGTATGTGCCAACTGCAACGGCGTTTGAAAGATTAAGACTGCGTATTATTCCTCGCATCGGCAGACGCACACAGCAGTCGTGATTTGCCTTAAGCAGTTCTTCGGGCAGCCCCTTTGTCTCTTTGCCGAAAACCAGAAAACAGCCGTTCGGGTACTCCACGTCGCTGTGGCTCTGCTCGGCTTTGGTGGTGAAATAGTAAAACGTGCCGCCGCTGTTCTGTTCAAAAAACTGTGCGGTGCTGTCATAGTATGTTATGTCAAGTTTGTCCCAGTAGTCAAGCCCTGCACGTTTAACCTGCTTGTCGGTGATATGAAATCCCATTGGACCAACAAGATGCAGCCTTGCACCCGTTGCCGCACAGGTGCGTGCTATGTTGCCCGTGTTTTGCGGAATTTCAGGCTCAATCAATACAATGTTAAGCGAGTGTTCCATCAATATATACCTCGCTTATTTCTATATTACCGTCAACAATAATCAAATCTGCACACTTGCCTGCGGCAATAGAGCCGATGTTTTTGTCCTCGCCAATAACCTTAGCGGGATTGATTGTGCAGGATTTTAACGCAGTTTTAAAATCAATGCCGTAACTCAGCAGATTTTTAAATTCGTCAAACAGATTTGTAACCGACGCAGCAATCGTGCCGTCTGCAAGCACTGCGGTTTTGCCGCCGTCATGCACGTATACAGTCTGACCGCCAAGTTCAAATTCGCCTGAGCCCAGCCCTGCCGCACGCATACTGTCGCTGATTACACACGCTCTGTCTTCACCAAGAATGCTGAAAGCGTTGCGAAGCACGGTTGGGCAGATGTGAGCCCCGTCGCAAATCACCTCGCAGGTTACGTCGCTGTCAAGCACCGTGCCAACAATTCCCGCACTGCGGTGAGTCATAGGAGTCATTGCGTTAAACAGGTGCGTGGCGTGGCGAATACCGCTTTCAATTGCCGCTCTGCACTGCGTTTCGTCCGCCTCGCTGTGACCGATAGAAACTGTCATTTTTTTGCTTACCTGCCTGATGAATTCTTCGCTGTCGCTTGCCTCGGGTGCGATTGTAATAAGCTTGATTTTGTCGCATACCGCAATAAGACTGTCAACCTCGTCAACACTGCAGGGCCTTACATATTCGGCGTTCTGAGCCCCTTTTTTGCCCAGGGCGATATAAGGACCTTCAAGATTAATCCCTGCAAGTTTTGATTTGGGTGCAGCGTAGCCCCGTGCAGCCTTTAAAATCTCAAGCAGCTTGCTTTGCGGCAGAGTCATAGTTGTGCCGCAAAACGATGTGACGCCGTGCTTTGCAAGATAAGTGCTTATTTTGTCGAACGACTCAGCGGTACCGTCGGAAAAATCTCCGCCGCCGCCTCCGTGAATGTGAATATCCACAAATCCCGGCAGAACGATTTTGCCGCTCATATCAACGCCGTCTTCGTTAAAGAAACCTATAGCCTCGATTTTGCCGTTTTCAATTTTTATGTCGCCAAATTCCTTTTCAAACTCCTCGTTGAAAAAAGTGCAGTTTTTTAATAACATAACAAAGCTAATTCTCCTTTGCTACTCTGAAAGCGAGTTCTTCAAGTTGTTCAAAATGTTCAAACGTGCAAATCTCCTTACGCAGTGCCGCACCGCCACGCATACCCTTTGTGTAATATCCTGCGTGGTGCCGTGCTTCACGCATTGCGGTGTATTCGCCTTTGTACTCAATAATCTTTTCTATGTGACGCAGCATTACAGCCATTTTTTGCGTAACGGTAGGAGCAGGGAGGACCCTGCATTCGTCAAGATAAGCGTTAATCTGCGAAAAAACCCACGGATTGCCCAAGGCACCCCTGCCAATCATCAGTGCGTCGCAGCCTGTTTTTTCAAGCATAATTGCCGCACTCTGCTCGTCGGTCACGTCGCCGTTTCCTATAACGGGTACCGATACGGCACGCTTTACCTGTGCGATAATATCGTAGTCAACACTGCCGCTGTACATCTGCACCCTCGTCCTGCCGTGAACGGCAATCGCAGCAGCACCTGCTTTTTCCGCAAGTTCTGCAATCTTCACAGCGTTAACGCTGCTGTCGTCCCAACCCTTGCGGATCTTTACCGTTACGGGAATTTCAACCGCCTCGCACACGGCTTTTGTTATGTCGTAAGCAAGTTCAGGGTTCTTCATAAGGCTTGCACCGCCGCCGTTCATTGCTACTTTAGGAGCGGGGCAGCCCATATTAATATCAATAATTTCGGGTTTGTATTCAAGGCATTTTACTGCCGCCTGAGCCATAATTTCGGGGTCGTCGCCGAAAATCTGTGCTCCGCACGGATGCTCGTTACCGAGAGTCAGCAGTTCGCCGCTTTTTTTGTCGCCCATTGTAAGCCCTTTTGACGACACCATTTCGGTTACGGTGTACGCTGCACCGTACTGCACGCAGAGTTCACGGAATGCTCTGTCCGCAATGCCTGCCATAGGTGCCAGAAAGGCAATATGTTTAAACTCCAAGTTTTTGATTTTCATAATTTTACCTCGGCACTTAATATAACATAATATAGTAAATTAATCAATATTTATTTAATTTGTGAATTATTCACAAAAACGTCGCTGCAAATTTGGTAATACGCAAAGTTGAAAATAAACGGGGGATAGTGTAAAATTGAATTAGATAATTATAAGGGGCTGTTATTTTGAATCCTGTTTATACAATTACGTCGCACCGTGACGACAGAGTGTTTATTCACGCAATGCCGGGGCATTTTGTGTCGGCAAACAACCACATAAATTACTATATCGGAACTTCGGATATCAAGCATAATCACGAGGTTTCTGTCGATGCGTCAATGTTGCTGAGCGAGTACTACAACACCTACGGAATAGAGATAAATACCGTTTTGTGCCTATACGAAACGCAGGCTCTCGGTGCGTACCTTGCACACGAACTTTCACGCCCCAGTATGATGAGCCCGAATCCCACAAGGGAAATCTATGTTGTTGGCTCTGAATACGATGCGTCGGGCAATCTTATTTTCCGTGACAACCTTATACGTATGATTAAAGACCAGAACGTGCTTATTCTTATTTCGTGCATTACCTCGGGCAGAACCGTTGAAAGAGCGATGGAAAGCGTACAGTATTACGGCGGAAGAGTTGCGGGCATCTCTGCAATTTTCAGTGCTGTAAACACTATTAACAGCATACCCGTAAACACGATTTTTGATATGTCGGACTTGCCTGCGTACGAGTTTTATCACGCAAACAACTGCCCGCTCTGTCAGAAAGGCGACCCCATTGACGCAATTTCAAACGGCTACGGCTACTCAATGCTCGGTTAATTTCAATATTAAAAAAGGCTTCCCTCAGGAAGCCTTTTTTAATGCAAACACAAGCCAGCCGTTGTTTTCGGCTCTGCTTATAACTTCAAATCCGTTTTCGCAAAACGAGGATAACACTTCGTCTTCACGGTTTTCAATAATTCCGCCCGTAATATATACGCCGTCATCTGTGAGAAACTGTCCGACCTGTGTGTTGAACTGTATAATCACGTCTGCAACGATGTTTGCAACAACAAGATTGAATTTACCGCTTACCTTGTCTGACAAATTGCCCTGCAAGGCGGTAAAAACAGGCTCTTCAAATCCGTTTTCCTTTGCGTTTGAAACGGCTGTCTTTACAGCGAGCGAGTCTATGTCCACGCCTACGGCACTCTTTGCTCCGAGCAGAAGTGCGGCAATTGAGAGTATTCCGCTGCCGCAACCTATATCAAGTACGGTGCTGCTGCCGTCCACATAGTTTTCAAGCGTTTCAAGACAGAGTTTTGTGGTGGGGTGCGAGCCTGTGCCGAACGCAAGCCCCGGTTCAATGTTAAGCACCTTTCTGCCTTCTGCGTCAAAGTCGCTTTCCCATAGCGGACGTATGAGCAGTTTTTTACCAATCGGCATAGCGTGGTAGTATTGTTTCCAGTTGTTCTGCCAGTCCTCGGTCAGGCAGTCGCCAACCTCTATAGTGTGCTCTATACCCTCGCTGTCAAGCCGTTCTTTTAAAAATGAAGTCGCCTCAATCGGATTTTCGTGAGGATTAATATAGATGTGAATAATCCCTTTGGTTCTGTCCTTTCTGAGCAGACTTTCCTCAATCAAATCAATGTGAGCAATTTCCATAGTCTCCTCTTCAAGAGCGGAGTAGTCCTCAATATAAATGCCGTACGGCACTACCATATTTGCAATATTTCCAGCCGTTTCAATGTCCTTTGTTGAAACGGTGATTTTTATTTCCGTCCATTTTTCTTCGGACACTGCGTTAGTCATTCCCATTAAAAATTCACCTTGTGCTGAGTATCCGAAAGACCGTGGTTGTAGAGTTTTCTGTTATCAAGAGCCCACTGCCTGTCGGTGAAAGTGTTTGTCTCTACTTTGCTTGTTGCGTTGTTTACCTCAAATATTGTTGCGTCAAGGTCGTCGAGCTTTGAAAGAACAATTGCCTCAAGGAACATCGGTCTTACCGCCGCACCGAATTCGGGTACGCCGTGGTGCGAGATAATCATATGTTCAAGCAGCGTAACTTCTTCGCCTTCAATTCCGAGTTCTTTTGCGGTTTCGTCAACCATCATCGCACCTTTAACAAGGTGACCGATTAATTCGCCCTCGGTAGTGTAACCCTTTGCAAGCCCCGTTTTGCTCTCCTGAAGTTCCCACGTTTTGGCAACGTCGTGCAGTATAGCACCCGAAAGCAGAAGTTCACGGTTGATTGAAGGATAGATTTTGCACATTTCTTCGGCAACACGAACAATGCTCATTGTGTGATACATAAGTCCGCCGAGCATTGCATGGTGCAGTTTGAGTGCGGCGGGGTATGTAATCATAAGTTTTTTGTGCTCGTTAACTATAGAAAGCACAATGCGTCTGAGATTGTCGTTTTTAAATCCCTCAACCTTCTTTATCATCATATCAAACAGCATCTCGCCGCCCACGTCAGATGCGGGAATTAACTCTGCGAGATTGTAATTGTCGTTATCATTTGCGGGTCTGATTTGCGAAATTCTGAATTGGTCTTTGCCGTTGTACTGTTCAACCGTACCACGGATTTTTACAACCATATCCTGCTCAAACAGTCCGCTCGACCCGCTGTAATCCCACAGCTTTGCAGACATTTCGCCCTCTTTGTCGCCAATAATCAAATCAAGATATGTGCTGCCGTTTTTTGTCTTTTTTTCGTCGCACTTTTTAAGCACAACAAAGCCGTCGCACATACCGTTGGGAAGTTCAGTGAAGTTCATATGTACCCTCCAAAAAGTATTCTAACGAATATTATACTCTACAAAGCAAATACTTTCAAGGAAATTTAATTATTAACAACTCATTTCTTGACTTTGCAGAATTAAGTTGCTATATTATATAAGATAATACTAACTTGGAGTGGTATGACTATGAGAGATATTGATAATCTTTGTATGAATTGTTTTGCCGACCTCACCGAAGGTGCGGTATGTGCCGAGTGCGGTTACGATAACGACGGGCAGAACGATTCTATGTATCTTGCAAGCAAAACTCTGCTTGCAGATAAATATATTGTAGGTGCCGTTATTTCGCACGACAGCGACTCGGTTACCTATTCGGGCTACGACACCCAGCTTGACAAAAAGATTTCTATAAGAGAATTCTATCCAAAAGGAATTGCCAACAGGCTCGAGGGCGCTATGGATATCCGCTACCGCCAGAAGTTTACGGCAGAGGCGGAAAAATACAAAATGTCGTTCTACAAACTGTGGACCACTATGGCAAAAATGCACAGCCTCTCGGCAGCAGTACCCGTTTACGACGTTTTCGAACTCAACAACACGGCGTATGCCATTATTGAAAATATGGAGTGCATTCCGCTTCGTGAATACCTGCTTCGTAACGAAAATAATTATATTGCGTGGGATAACGCAAGGCTTATGTTTATGCCCGTTCTCACAACGCTTGAAGCACTGCACAACAACGGTATTGTTCACGGCTCCATTTCTCCCGACAATCTTGTTCTGTGCCGTGACGGTAAAGTAAGGCTCAGCCCGTTTTGTATTCAGGATTCCTGCGACATCACATCTGCACTTCAGTTTGCACCGCAGGAGGGTTACGCTGCACTTGAGCAGTACGAAAACAATCACAAAATCTGCCCTGCAACAGATATTTATGCGTTCAGTGCGTGTATCTATCGCTCGCTTGTCGGCACAAATCCGCCAAGTGCGAAGGCTCGTGAAACCAACGATAAGATTATGATACCGAATTCGATTGCCGAAACAATTCCTATGCACGTTATAAAGGCAATCGGTGCGGGTATGCAGATTTATCCCGAAAAGAGAATTAAGAATATAGCCGATTTCAGAGAACGCCTTGACGCTGCTCCGTCTGTGCAGGCACAGGCTGCCGTTTCTACCGATTACACAAAACATCAGGAATACGACAAGCAGCAGAATAAGAAGAGCAGAATTATTATTATCATACTTGTAATTCTGATTATGGGTGCAATCGGTGCAGGTATTTATGTTGTGGAGTTTACCGACCTTGTAAACAAGCCGACCGAAACCACTACCGTTCAGCCGCTTAAAACTTACGAGGTGCCGAATATTGTAGGGCAGGAACTCACAAAAAGCGACGTAGAAAACAGTGCGGCGTGGAACCAGCAGTTCACGTTTACCTTCACTGCCGATTACTCAACCGACGTTGAAGAGGGAATAATCTTTAAGCAGAGCGTAGCACCCGGCGAGGTCGTTGACGCAGGAACGGAAATCGTGCTTACTGTCAGCAAGGGCATACAGACGGTTGAAGTACCCGACGTAAGCAACAAAACGCTCGAGGATGCAACCAAAGAACTCGAGGCACTCGGCCTTAAAGTGTCGAGCGTTGAGGTTTACAACGACGGCGGTCACACGCCAAACACCGTTAAGGCTGCTTACGGCTCAGCACCTGCAGCGGGCGAAACCGTGGCACTCGGCGAAGAAGTTATCCTTCAGGTTTACGGCGAGGTTCAGACAACTCAGCCCGCCGAAACATCAGAGGACGAAGATTAAAACCAAAACAAAAACACACTGCAAGGCATAGCCTTGAAGTGTGTTTTACTTTTATTTTTTAGTAGTTACTGCTTTTGCTTTACTCCATGGTGAGTAAACCTTTTTGCTGTTTATTGTTTTGTATGCACGCACACGCACATAGTACTTTTTCTTAGCCGTCAGCTTTTTGACGGTTTTTTTGGTGTTCTTTGCACCCTTTACCGTAAGTGTTTTCTTACCTTTTGTAAACTTGGAATTTGTTGCGTACTGTATCTGATAGCCTGCAACAGTTGAGGATTTTTTGTAGGTAACGGTAAACGCCTTTTTGCCAGCAGTCAGTTTGCTTACAGTCGGCGACACAAGTTTTGCAACGCTTACCTTTTTAGTCGCTTTACATACTGTGCAGGTGTATGTTTTAACTCCCGTTGCCTTAAACGTAGGCTGTTTTGTAATCTTGCCTGCGTTCCATTTGTGACCTTTAGCGGCTACATAAGTTTGTGCAACAAGCGTTTTTCCGCACACAGAACAGTGGCTGCCTTTGGTGAGCCCCGGCTCAGTGCAGGTTGGCAAAACGGCGTTGTCATTAACCGCCGTATGCTCGGCACATACTGTGCAGTTATAGTGTATTGTTATTCTGCTCAGAAGCGTGTCGTCGTCGCCGTCAACAATGTTTATTTTTTTCCAATCACTTTGACTGCCACTATAATAAATGTCGATGAATTGTTTACAGTTTTTAAATGCTCCCAGGTCTATTGTTTTAACACTGCTTGGAATAATGAGTCTACTGAGGTTTGAGCAATCTGCAAACATTTCTTCGCCTATGTTACCTACGCCGCTTTGAAGAGTTATACTCCTCAAATTTGAGCAACCGCTAAACGCACTGTAATCAATATAGCCGATATTCCCGGGAATATTGAAGTCTACAAAGTTGCAGCCCTTAAAAGCTTCTTTGCCGATTTCTGTTACGGTGTTTGGAATAACAGTGCTGTTGCAACCTGCAATCAACGTGTTTGTTGAGGTTCTGATTACCGCATTACAGTCGTTTCTGCTGTCAAGATTTGGGTTTTCGGCATTAACCTTTATTGAGGTAAGGTTAACGCAATATTTAAACGCATTTGAAATACTTTTCAAACTTTTCGGAAGAGTAACGCTTTTCAGTGATTTACAATTCCAGAATTCGCCCTCGCCAATACTTGTAACGCCGTTATTGATAACAACGCTCTTTAAAGCCGAACCCGAAAATATACCGCCTTCTTTACGGCTGTACATATCGCCTTTGCCGCTTATTGTAAGCATTCCTGTTGCCGAGTCATAAGTGTATGTAACATTGTCGCCGCACTTGCCGCTTTTTGCAAGTGCTGAAGTTGTTAATGCCGTTGTAACTGTTGTACTGAAAAGCATAACCAGTGACAGCATAATACTTATAATCTTCTTCATATTTTTCTCCAAACAGTTTTTTATTCTTGTTATGTCAGTTTTGTTTTCGTACAATACCGTATTCGCCGAGGTCTTTTATGAAGTAGCGGCAGGTTTTACCTCTGCCCGTTTCTTCAAGCAGACGGACGTATTCGTCCTCGTCAAGTGCAAGGTCGCAGTAGTATTCCTCGCTTTCCTCGTCAAAGGTGTTGTACCTGCATTCGTCACACAGCGACATATCAGTTCTCCTTGATAAATATGGTTGTGGGCACAGCCCGCAACCCGCTTGAGTCTTAAGTCTTGAGTCTTGAGTCTTGAATCTTGAGTCTTGAGTCTAATTAAGCGGAGAGCTTTCGCCCTCGTCCTCAGTTGCGTTGTTGTTGACCGAAACGCTGTTTTTGTCAAGCTTCATAATCGGAATAAGAAGTCCGGGCATACCGCTTACCGCCGTGAGCGTGTTTACTGCCTGACGCAGAAACGGGAACATCTGGTCAAACGAGCCTGTGTGAATGTCGGGTTTCTGTTCACCTTCCGTGTAGGTGAATTCGGCAACCATTTCTATGCGGATTTCAAACGGATTCATATCCGAATCGCTTATTCTGAAATCAAGAACACCCACGCATCTGTTTTCAGCGTCGATGTAGTTAACGTTGTATTTCACCTGATTCTGCAGTTTAAGCTGCGTGCCGTTTGGCACTTTGTTTTCAAACTGAATCGAATTGATTTTGTAGCCTCTGAGTTCTATCATTTTTTTACCTCACTGATTTTACGTTGTTAAGTTTAATGTCTTCGTATTCGCTGTCCGCTGCCTTGCCCTCAAATCTGATGAGTTCAAGATTTTCAACCTCTGCGGCGTCGATTGCGTGTTTGTAACTGTCGCAAAGATTGCCCCACGAGGTTTTTGTTTTCATAATCAGAACGTCTTTTGCATAGCGAATAAAGAATGCCGAGTTGTCGCTCTTTTCAACGCCCCAGTCAAGACAGGGGCGAAGGTCGTAAAGTCCGCAGTCCCACTTTGACGTTTTGGTCAGTTCTATCCTGCAGTTTTCAAACGAAATGTCCTCAATAACATTGTCGGCGTTTCCGTGGATTAACACGCCGTTTTCACCCTTTGCGGTGATGTTGTTAAAGCGGATGTTTTTGATTGTGCCGCTCTTTGTGTTTTCGTCACGGTTAAAAGTGGTGATAACAATCGGCTCGGCAGTGCCCCACCAGTCGGGGCAAAAACGCCGTGTTTCAATAATTATATTTGAATACGTCACGTTTTCGACGTTGCCGCCGTCACGTATCTGAATAGAAATACCACGGTTTGACCTGCTTATAATACAGTTTGAAACAATTACGTTTCTGAAATCGCCAACGCCCTCTGTACCGATTTTGATTGCCGCCGAGGTCGAAATAAGCGTGCAGCCGTCAATGATTACGTTTTCAGTAGGACCGTACTCGCTGTTGCCCTTTGAAGTTTTAAGGCAGATGCAGTCGTCCGCACAGGTGATGTGGCAGCCGAGAATACGCACGTTTGAGCAGTGGTCGGGGTCAATTCCGTCGGAGTTGGCAACGTCAAGGTCGTTGAGAATTCTTATTTTGCTGATAAGCACGTCGTCGCAGCCTGCGGGATGCAGTGTCCAGAACGGTGCGTCAACAACTGTGAAGTCCTTAAAAGTGATGTGATTGCTTTTTTCAATATAAATAGCAGTCGGGCGGGGATAAAAATCACCCGTAACATAATATCTGTCCTTACGCTGAACAAATGCGTGTCCGTTTGCGTCAATAACGCCCTCGCCGCTGATTGTGCAACCGTCAGCCTCGTAGCCGTAAATAAAAACAAAGCTCGGTTTGCCCGTAACAGGGTTGCCAATAAGTGCGGTTTTGGGGTCGTTAACGAGCTTGTTCGGTCTGATGTAACCGTCAATGTTGCCCGTCGCTTTAAGCCTTGCACCCTTCTGGATGTGAAGGTCAACATTCTTTTTCAGCCTGATTGAATCGCTGTAAAACACCTTGCCGCTTTGCAGAACAACCTGTCCGCCGCCGTTTTTTGCACAGTCGTCGATTGCGTGCTGAATTGCAAAGGAGTCGTTAACAAGTCCGTTACCCTTGGCACCGTACTGCATAACATTGTATTCTTTCATCTTTTCACCTCCGTGAAATTCTATTAATAATATAACATATTAATTGCCTATTTACAACATCAATTAAATATTATATTATATACATATCATTAATCGGAGGGATAGTTTGAAATCGGATAAAAGACGCATAGAACTGCTTGACGAAATGCGTGGATTTGCAATTGCGGCAATGATTGTTCACCACACGTTCCTTGACATAGGCTTTGTAATCGGGCTTGACTGGGGCTACCTTGTGTTTGAAAAACTCTGCGTGCTGCAGCCTGTGTTCTGGGCAATATTTATTATAATATCGGGCATATGCTCAAGGCTGTCACGAAATACGCTCAGGCGGGGGCTTACCGTGTTCGGTGCAGGACTTCTTGTAACGCTTGTTACAGCGGTGATTATGCCAAAAATAGGTATGGAGGGTGCAGAAATCTATTTCGGTATTCTGTCCTGCCTCGGCTCGTGTATGATAATCACGGGACTCCTGATGCCTCTTATAGAAAAAATCAATTACAAAATCGGAATGGTTGTGTCAGCAGTGCTGTTTGCATCAACCTACGGCATATCGTCGGGCGAGCTGCTGTTCGGAGCGGTTCAACTGCCGCAGAGTCTATACACTACGGACTACCTTATGCCGCTCGGTATTTATTCAAGCACGTTTACAAGTGCCGACTACTTTGCAATTATCCCGTGGCTGTTTATGTTTTTGTTCGGAGCATTTGCAGGAAAAAAGGCAAAGGACGGCGAGTTCCCTCAGTGGACATACAAAAAGCACTGCCGACCTCTTGCCTTTGTTGGCAGAAACAGTCTGTGGTTCTACCTTGCACACCAGCCTGTAATCTACGCAGTACTGTATGCAGCGGTGTGGATAATAGTGCTTATTTACAAATAAAACAATTTTGCAGCAGACTTTGTCTGCTGCATTTTTTATTAAAATAATACAATTTACTAAAATTTTTATAAAATATTAAAATAATTAGTGCATTTTGCCTAAACATCTGTTATAATGTTATTGCTTATTACTATGAAAGGAAAGTGGAGTTATGTCCGACAATGAAAACTCTAAGGTAAAACAACTTTTTACCGAAATCAAAACTCATTGGAAAAAGCCTGCTCCCGGTAAGTACGTACCGTACCGTGAGTATGGCGACATAGTTCTGGCAGTTGGTAACAACTATGCCGGTTCCAAGATTCTTGAGTACCTGACTTTCGGTGCAGCCTGCATGCTGATGATGTATCACTACAAGCTGCCGTATCTTTCGTACTCGGTAATCAACATTATCAATATGCCGCTCAGCTACATATGGACTCTCATATGGTGGTTTGTATGCGACAATCTCGGCTTTTTGCCAAAAAAGACCGAAAAGAAACTGTACATACTTTATATGTGTATGATTACGGTCGGTCTGTTTATGATATTCTTCCCGTTCCAGAATATGCTTGCAGGTTCTTCAAACCGATTTGTGCAGTTTATGAACGGCCTCAAGGGTATCAGCTGTGCTTCGGCTATTAAAATTCTCGGTACGAATATTATGTTCAACGGCTGGGTAGGTGCCCGTAACATCTTCTGGCGTAAAAAACTTATTCCTAAGTTCGGCAGATATAAGTACGCACTTTACTGCGACGCTGTACCAAAGGTAATTATGGTATTTGTTCTCGGCTGGGCTCCGTACTACGATATCGGAACATACAGCGAAGTTGACAGAGTATGGATTGCAAACCTTCTTTTTGCCGTTTATAACGTATTCGGTTTTGCAAACAATATGGAAACCTGTACTCAGAATATTTCGCCAAACGTTCGTGAGCGTATTTTTGTACGTTCTTATCCTATCAAACTCTCGCACATTTTCTACTCAATTTACAGTATGATTCTGCCTATTATCATAGGCAAACTCAAGTATAAGTGGGAAGATATCGCAATGTTCAAGTACGTTATTCCGATTTCTTTCACAATCTTTGTTGTACTTACGCTTGTATTTGCGGGCAGGGTTAAAGAACGTATTCCGCAGCCGCCTCTTGAAAAGAAGGTGCAGATTAATTTCTGGGACGGTATGTTCGGCGTTATGCGTAACAGGTATTACTGGATTTATACCGTAGTAGGTCTTCTCGACTCACTCGGCAACGGTATGCTCGTATTTACAACGGTTCTTTATCTGTACACCTTCCGACTGAGCGGTGCCACATACAGTATTCTTGTAGCACTCGTTTCGTTTGCAGGAACGCCGCCCGATTTGTTTACGCCGTACTTCATCAAACGGTTCTCGTACAAACAGATTATGGTATTCTTCCAGTACTCACGTGCAATTGGATACTCAATTATTGTGTGCGTATACTGGTTCTTCGGCGACAACCTTATGCTGTGCGGTATAGTCAGCGTTATTATGCTGTTTATTATGGAAATGTTCAAAACAGTTCCAACCGCAGTTAACCACGATATGGAAATTCGTATCAAGGACTATCAGATGTATCTGTCGGGCGAAAGACTCGAAAACTTTGCAGGTGTATTCGGCTGGTTCACAGGTCCTGTAACAACGTTTGTCAGCCTTATTATCCCTGTTCTTCTGCTGCGTTACGGTTTCAACAGTAACTACGACGTGCTGTTTGTAGACAGTGTAAGAAAGAACATTATCATAATTCCGCTGATCTTTGATATTGTCGGATATGTTCTTATGTCGATTCCGTATATGACATGGGATTACACCGACGACAAGCAGAACAAAGTTATGGAAGTTCTGCGTCGGCGTGAGGAAGTTACCCGAAAACAGATGGAAGAGGGCAACGCAGAACATCCCGATTCAAATGCAGAAACTGCTGCTGAAGAAAAAGTGGAGGTGATGTCATAATGGCTAAAAAAGAAAAGACAACACCCGAAACAAAAACCGACTTCCTTGAGGAAGAGGCTAAAGAAATGGCTGAGCAGGCACCTGAATATACTCTTGATATTCCCGAAGACGAAATCTGGACTTATCAGATTGAAGGTCTGCAGGAACCTAAAATCGGTGCCAGAGCCAAAAACACAAGAGCAAAGAAGATTATTGTTGTAGCTGTTCTTCTCGTTGCAATTTCAGCAAGTATCTTCCTTTCTGTAAGAGCTCTTTACGTAAAAGAGTTCAACTTCAAACAGCACGAAGACGGCAGTTATTATCTTTATTCATTCTCCAACCCCGGCGAAGAAAAAGAGGTAACAGTTGACTATTTAACCGACGACAAAGGCGATAAAAAAGATACGTCAAAGCCTGTTAAAGAGATTGCAGATTTTGCTTTTAACTGCGACGACCAGCTTACAAAAATCACGGTGGGTAAGGAAGTAGAAAAACTTTCGGGTAAATCTTTCTACTCCTGCTGGTCTCTTCAGTATGTTGATATTGACGACGACAATCCTAACTACTGCGACGTTGACGGCGTAGTTTACACAAAGGATATGAAAGAGATTGTTTTCTATCCTATCGACCACGACCGTTATCTCAGACTCAAAAACGGATATGCCCACATCGGCAAGGACGAAATCACAGGAGAGGTAAGACAGATTTCCGACCTTGTTGACGACGAAGGCAAAGAGATGGAAGAACTCTGGGGTACTACCGAAAAGTACGACGACAAGTACTTTGACAAGTACAACCACGACATCCGTACTTACGTAATTCCTTCAAGCGTCGAGAAAGTTGGCGACCTCTGCTTTACGTATGTAAACATCAACTACGTTTACATTCCTGAGGGCGTTAAGGAGCTTGGCTCGATGGCGTTCTTTGACAGCGGTAACATCTGGGAATTCTTCTCGTACACGTACGACAAGCCTGTTACCGACACAACTTACGCTGCCGTTAAGCAGTTTAAGCAGGTTTACAAATCACTCCCCGAAGGACTCGAAAAAATAGGTTCCGACTGTTTTACAAAGGATAAGGGCATTAACTATATGTATGTTCCGTCCAGTGTTAAGGAAATCGGACACCACGCTTTCTGGGAAATCGCTTTCAAAGAAGATGGCGAAGTTAAGGGCGTTCAGAAGATGTGCGTTGCAGCCGATGAGGACACCTTTAAGAAAGAAGTCAAAACGGGCGACCAGTGGTTACCTAAAATTGAAAGGCACTTAATCAACTTTAACATCGACGTTGAGTATGGAGCTAAGACCAGAGCAAATCCGATTAGCATCAAAACAGGTTACAACTGGCGTAACATTGAAGATGTTAAAAAAGAAGCTGCTGTAATTTCCAATACGGAGCTTCTGGCACTTAACGATTCGTACGGCAAGCTTACCTTTAAGCAGACAAGTAAAAACGACGGAATTACTCTTGATAAAGACGGCAATATCACTATTGATAAAGGTCACGTAGCCGGCAAGTACACTGTTGAATTCGAGGTTGCAGGCGACAGAATTTCAGATAATTCCGACAAAAAGTTTTCTGTTGAAGTTGAAATCGGTGAGGAAGGCAAAACAGAAGAAAGTAACTCCAAAAAGGGAATTATTATCGGCTGTGTTTGCGGAGCTGTTGCAGCAGTAGTAATAATCGTATGTCTTTTAGTTTTCCTTAAAAAGAAAAAGAAAAACGGCGGCGACGGCAACACCACCGACGAAACAGAAGAATAAATAAAAAACGAGGGAGGGCAAAGCCCTCCCTTCATCGTGTCGAAAAAATTTTCGACACGATGTAAGTCTTTTGAAAAAGGTGCAGAATTTCGTTTTCTTGCGAGCGATTGCTGTACGGTGGTACCGCTTCCGAGCAAAAAACGAAAAACGCCAAAAGGCTTGCAAATTCGACGTTTGCAAGCCTTTTCATATCATTTAAACGTATAAGTGTTGTTGATTCAACAATATTCGTTTCTACGCCCTGTTGCTTTACTTATTTGCAACGTTTGGCGTGGTTATGCCCTTTTTCGACAGACGGGAGGGAGGGCTTAGCCCTCCCTCTAATCATTGTATTCGGTTATCTGTTTAATAAATTCTTCGGCGTTCTGCAGCGGAAGACGAACTTCCTTGCGTCCGCCGTAGCCGTATTTTATCAGTACGTACGGCTCGTTGTACGCTCCGCCCTCAACCTCTTCAATACGCTGGTTGACAGGTTCCGTACAGAACTCGGCACTTTCAATTCCTTTAATAAGTATTTCTTTCTTAAACATATGCACGGGCGGTACAATGCAACAGTAGTTGATAATCAGCTTGTCGTCTGTAACCGTAACGCCCTTGTGCCCCGTCCAGTAAACTGTCTGGAATACGGCGAACACTATAAATATGAGTGCCCACGCCAAAAACAGAAATACGTTGTCGAGTGCATTTATTCCGAACATATTAAACAGCAGTGTTATAAGTACAAGAACAGGAAAACTCAGCAGACCGAGCATCAGATTCTGCAGACTTACATACAGCGTGTTCAGTGCCTTGGAGCGATATTTGAACTTGTATCTTTTATTCATATAATCATCCGTTCAGGATTTCAAAATTCTTTTTGTTACAAGCGTAAAGATTGGTGAATACCTTGTAGTTTCTGTCATAAACAGCCTTGTTCGCAGGATTCGGCTTGTAAACAGTTTTTGCAGGTATGAGTTTCTTAACGTCCTTAATAGTGTCAATCATACCCGTGCCGACTGCAATAAGTGCCGCCGCACCGACTGCACCGATATTCTGCGGCGAGTCAACAACCTCAACGTCACGCTGAAGAATGTCTGCGAGTATCTGGCAGGTGGCAGAGCCGAGAGCACCGCCGCCGCAAAAACGAACAGCGTCAGAGATGTGAACTTCTTTTTTCTTGTTCTGTCTTTCGAGCATCCATCTCATATGGAAGCAAATGCCCTCTACAACAGAGCGGATAAGTTCGGTCTTGCCTGTTTCAAGTTTGATGTTAAAGAACATTCCTGCAGCGTTCGGGTCCTCAAACGGACAGCGGTTGCCGTGCAGCCAAGGTGTAAATACAACGCCGTTTGAACCGGGTTCGGCACGGTCAATAACCTCTTCAAGATAGTCGTAAAGGTTAACTGCAATATCCTCATAACTGTCGGACGGAGCAGCGTGGTGCGAAAGGTAAACGCCGATTTCGTCAAGGGCAAGGTGGTCCTTAACCCAGCTCACGCATTTGTTTGACGTTTCGAGTTCGCCAAAGTAGTTATAAGCGTCGGGGTCGGCACCGACTGTTGCCGCCATTAACGCACCGGTGTCAACAACCTGACTTTCAACAACGGTGCTTACCCAGCCCGAAGTACCCGAGTAAACGTGGGTGTCGCCAACTTCTACAGCACCTGCACCAACGCCGATAAGCGATGCGTCACCGCCGCCGCCGTAAACCGCAGTTCCTGCAGCAAGTCCGAGTTCTTCGGCAGCCTTTTCGGTAATCTCGCCGACTTTATCGGTACACTTCATAATCTTCGGCAGATGTTCCATATTTACGCCGAACATATCGCAAAGCGGTTTGCACCAGCCCTCGTGGCCTCTTCTTGTGTCATAGATAAGCGTTGCGAACGCCGAGTCGGTTGTCATTACGAATTCGCCGCTTGCACGCAGAATAAGATATTCCTTAACGTCCAGCCACTTGTAAATCTTTTTGAAATTTTCAGGCTCGTTCTTCTCAACCCACTTGTACTTCCATACGGGGTCTTTAACAGAAAGAGGAGCTGCCTTTGTGTATTTTATGCACTTGAGCAGTTTTGCTGCGTCGGCACCTGCAATCTGAACGCCGTGAGCAATACCTTCTTTAAGCTCTTCGGTTGCACGCTGGTCCATATAAGTCATAGGTCTGCGTATGCAGTTGCCGTCCTTATCAACAAGTACAAGACCCTGCATTGCTGAGCAGAAACTTATTCCCTCAATCTGCTCTTTTGTGATGCTGGGTGCTTTGCGGAACACTTCTTTGGTTGTAACGCACATCGCACGCCACCACTCGTCTGTAGCCTGCTCCGCACCGCCCTTTACGCCTGTTTCCTCATCAACATAAAGGCTGTATCCTGCTGTGTCCGACGCAATAATTTTAATCTCCTTATCAATCTCGATAAGGCAGGTCTTGATGCCTGTGGTACCTGTATCATAGGTTATTACATATTTACTCATAAAATGGCTCCTCCAAATTTATTGCTTTTTTTCAAATGTAAACGCTGACTCAATAAATTTCAGCAACTGGCTCACAACCTGTTCTTCGTCCATTTCGTCCACGTTCACACCCGTATAAATTTCAAACCGCTGACGGTAGTAGTCGCAGGTGTATGAAAACTGAAGTGACAGCAGCAGATTGTCAAGGAAAAACGCAAACAGCCTCGGGTCGAGGTCGGGTCGCACGTCGTCCTTGGCGAGTGCCTGTGCAATCGCAGTTATGTACTTTCTGCTCGTGCTTGTTTCAATACCTTCGGCAAGCAACCTTGCACGTGTGCCGTTCTTTTCGCTTGTTATCTCGTTGTACAGTTTTATGTAATTTGCGTTTGCCTTAGAGTGTCGGCAGGTGGTACGTATAACTTTTTCCGCCTTGAGCAGCAGTTTGTCGTCGCTGTTCATTATCTCTTCAAGTGCGTCGTCAAGAATCTGCATTCCCCGTTGCAGGCAGGTCACAAACAAATCTTCTTTGGTGGCAAAGTATTTGTACATAAGCCCGATGCTGATGCCCGCTTTTTTTGCAATTACATTTATATTTGCTTTTTCGTATCCTTTGGACGCAAACTCTTCTATGCCGATTTCAAGAATCTGCTCTTTTCTCTCGTCACTTGCACGGTCAAAAGCGTCTTTGTATCTTTTTTCAATCATATCAATTTTTGTTTGTTTGCACAAAATCGCCGCTTAATAGTTGTGCAATGCTCACAAAACTCCCTTGTTTTTATAATAATCATTGATAACATAGTATCATTATTTGAGCCCATTTGCAAGAAATTTAACTAATTTTTTACAACTTTTCATTTGACAAATTAGTAATAAGTGATATAATTAATATGTAAATCCAGTGAGTAAGCACTCACACGCCCAAGACGGTGAGCGGTGACTCACACTACATATTTTAAGGAGGAATAAACGATGGATACAAGATTCGCTATTACAGAGTATCCTAACGCTGCTGCTCTTACAGCACAGCTCGACGCACTTATCAAAAAACCGATTTACTCAATCAACAGAGCTTCTCTCAAGAAGTATGAGGAAGAGTATTTTGAGAAGAAGTGCAAGAAGTCAAAAGAAATGATTACCCAAGCAAGAGAAGTTATCCCCGGCGGTGTACAGCACAACCTTGCATTTAACTATCCTTTCCCGATTGTTATGACTAAGGCAAAGGGCAACAAACTCTACGATATCGACGGTAACGAGTACTTTGACTTCCTTCAGGCAGGCGGTCCTACAATTATCGGTTCAAACGACGATGTTGTAAAAGAAGAGGTTAAAAAGCTTCTTGACGACTGCGGACCTTCAACAGGTCTTTTCCACCCCTACGAGTACAAGCTTGCTAAGAAAATCAGCGAGTGCGTTCCTTCAGTAGAGATGTTCCGTATGCTCGGTTCGGGTACAGAGGCTTGTATGTGTGCAGTTCGTGTAGCACGTCTTGCAACAGGTCATAAGAACATCATCAAAATGGGCGGTGCTTACCACGGCTGGTCAGACCAGCTTGCTTGGGGTATGCGTGTACCGGGTACTCTTAACACTCAGTCACACGGTGTTCCGCTCTTCGTATTCAAGCACACACAGGAATTCTTCCCGAACGACCTCAAGTCACTCGAAAAGAAACTCATAATCAACAAGTTCCGTGGCGGCACAGCTGCAGTATTCATTGAGCCTTGCGGACCTGAGTCAGCAACACGTCCTGTTGATAAGGACTTCCCTAAGGGCGTACAGGCACTCTGCCGTAAGTACGGTGCTCTCCTTGTTTGCGACGAGGTTGTAACAGGCTTCAGAATCGGTCTTTCAGGTGCTCAGGGCTACTACGGTATTGACCCGGATATCACAATCTTCGGTAAGATTATCGCTGGCGGTTACCCGGGTGCAGGCGGTATCGGCGGTCACAAGGAAGTTATGAAGTACCTCGGTGCAGGTCTTGATAAGGCTGAGGGCAAGAAGATTCACAAGGCTATGTGCGGCGGTACAATGGCTGCAACTCCTATTTCATGCGTAGCAGGTTACACAGTTATTTGCGAGATTGAAAAGAGAAATGCTTGCCAGGTAGCAGGTCAGATGGCAGACAGACTTGTTAAGGGTATTAACGAGTCAATCAAAAAGTATGACCTTCCGTTCGTTTGCTACAACGTTGGTTCAATCTGCCAGCTTCACACAGTTGCTACAATGCACTTCAGAATTAACTGGAAAAAGCCTTGGGAAGTACCGTACGTACTTAAGCAGACAGGTATCCGTCAGACAGAGATGCAGTATATGGGTGCTGCTTATATGGCAGAAGGTCTTGTAACACTTGCAGGCTCACGTCTTTACACTTCAAGTGCTTACACTGAAGAAGACATTGACGAATGCATCCGTCGTTTTGACAAGGTGCTTTCACAGTGCGAAAAAATTGATTATTAATCAGTAATAAAAAGGGGCGGGGCAACTCGCCCCTCCAAATCATTTAATATATGGAGAAAATTTATGTCATACGAAATTCAAGAGGCTAAGGAATTAGTCGTAAAAGCAGGTAAAGAACTTATTGAAAAAGGTCTGATTGCCCGTACCTGGGGCAACGTTTCTGCACGTATTTCGGATACACAGTTTGTAATCACTCCGTCGGGCAGAGCATATGAGGATTTAACACCTGACGAAATCGTTGTTGTTAATATTGACGACTGCTCTTACGAAGGCGATATCAAGCCGTCATCTGAAAAGGGCGTTCACGCAGCAGCATACCGTCACCACCCGACAGTTGATTTTGTAATCCACACTCACCAGAAGGCTGCAACTATCGTCAGCATCACGGGTATGGAAATCCGTAACGTATACGACGAGTTCAAGCCTGTTCTCGGCGAGAAGGTGCCTTGTGCAGCTTACGCTATGTCTACCACAGATTCCCTTCGTAAGAAGGTAGAAATGTGTATTATGATGAATCCTAACTCCCGTGCTATTATGATGATGCACCACGGCACAGTTTGTATGGGCGACAGCTATGAGCACGCTTTTGCTCTTGCAGAAAACCTCGAAAAGTGCTGCGAAAAGGTTATTAAGGATAACTACCTCCGTCATTCTTGGGCTAAGACCTACAGCGATGACGACAAGAGAAACTATTTCCTCAACAAAAACAACGCAGGCAAAATGCCCGAGACTATCGCAGACCTCGGCTGCTCGGTACGAAACGGCAATACGTTCACTCTTACAGTTGGCGGCAAGTCCGTTGACGTTGATGTTGAAACGGGCGTTGGTATCAACGGTATTCCTCCTAAAGTTGAAAAGCT
>SVQF01000015.1 GCA_015065445.1 Oscillospiraceae bacterium
TGTAAACGGCGAAGAGGCTGAAATCACTGTTGTTGAAGGCACAGACAAAGTTTGTGCCTTCAACAACAGTGATTTCAGCCTCTTCGCCGTTTACAGTAGCGGTAAGACCGTTTCTTACAACCTCTGCCTCTGTTGCGTTGAGGTAAATTCTGAGTGCAGGAACCGACTTAGCGATATAGGAATAGCCCGTGAACTTACCGTTTGCGTTTTCAGTATTGATAACGGCTTTGCTATTCAAATACTCGGTAGCGTTAACACCGGAATAATGATAATCTATATCATCAAACGCAGCAACGTTATAGTTAAATTCTGTGCTGCAAGCCTTACCGTAATCAAGAATTGCATTTGCAAGGTCTACAAGAGCACCGTCATTGCTCTCGGCAATAATTGTTTTGCAGTAGGTTGCAACTGTTGTTGTGAAGGTGTGAACAACTGAGCCGTTTTTCATAACTTCTACAGTAACTTCATCCTTAATCTGTGCAGGTGCTGCAAGAACAGAGATTATATATCTGCCGTCCTCTGCGTCTTTAAGAGCTGCAAGTGCTGAGCCTGTGTAGGTGTCTGTCTTAGAAGTAGGTGTCTGTGCGTCAGGGTCGTTGTAAGTTATTACAACTGTGTCGCCCTCATAATCGTCAACGTTTACGTAAAGATTCATATGAATCATATCTTCAATGCTGAGATTGAAGCCGTCCGGCTTGATTTTAGGCGTTTCTGTAAACTGTGCGGTGTAGGTAACGTCGCCTGTTACGGCAGTAACCTCGGGTGACCAGCCTGCAAATTCATAGGTGTACTGTGCGTCTTCTGCCTTCGTCGGTGTTGCACCGTTATATTCGGGCGTTGTGCCGTAAGGAACATTTACGTCTGTTTCAACTACTGTGCCGTTAACAATCCATTTAACCGTGTATTTAAGCACTTTAAAGGTTGCTGTTACGGTAACAGCTGTTGCAGGCATGACAAATTTGCCGTCATTAACAGCTATTTCGTTTTCATCTGCGTCCTTAACGGTCAGTGTGTCAAGTTCGTAACCTGTGTTTGGCACTACATTTAATGTTACAACATCGCCATAGTTTGCTGTGCTTACGCCTGTTACATTTCCGTTTTGAACCTTGTTATATGTAATCGTATAATCTATCTTTTTGAAGGTTGCCGTAACGGTAACAGCTGTTGCAGGCATGATGAACTTACCGTCGGTTACGGTTATTACTTTGTTATTTGCATCCGTTACAGTAATTGTTTCCGGCTCATAATGCTCGTCGGGTGTTACGCTCAGCGTTACCTCGTCGCCGAAGTCAGCCTCCTGAGGGCCTGTTACCGAGCCATGACCGCTTGATGCATAAGTAATCGTATTGTGCGAATAGGGCACCAGCTTTTTATCTTTAATGTCGGCGTTCGCAGCCGTACCGCTGTAAAGCTGGGACAAATCATCCGCATTTGCAAAGGACTGCCCTTCGACAATATTAATTACAGGAGCTGTATCGTCAAATTTCTTGATATAAATACTGTCTGTCGGATTTTTGTATCCAAGCGTAATATTCTCTTTGGCTGCAAGCTGGATTTCAACATTTACGCTGCCGCCGAGTATTTTGATTTTACCACCTTTTTCAATCGCCCAGATATAGGCTGCATTGACATTACCGTCAAATATATTGACTACATTCTTAGCCGACAGCATAAACGACACATTGAGATTACCGCCATACATATTTACGCTGCCAGCGTATATGGTGGTGGCAGATAAAACGCCCGATTTATCTTTCTGACAGTATATATTCAGAGGTTTGGTTTCATCAACGTTAAGAATATAACCGCTTTCTATGTTCAGCGTCGCACCATCGGCTAAAATAATACTCGCCTCGCCTGTGATTTTTAACTCATTGCTGTAGGTGATATCCTGATTAACAACATACCAGCCGCCGGGGAGCTCGGTTTCCGTACCTGTAAGCGGACGGGCAAATATTTCCTGCTCCTCGCCGTTTTCGTCAATATACGGTGCCTTACCATACGATCCATAGGTTGCCGTGTAAACCATATCGCCGGTGACCTCACGCGGCTCAGGCGTCCAACCCGTAAAATAGTAGGCGTTAGTGTTGTCAGAGGGTCTTGACGGTGTTCCGGCGTCAAAGGTCGGGATAACGCCCTGAGCAGCGTTTTCGTCTGTTTCAAGCACGGTACCGTCGTAGTCTTTCCATTTGACGGTTGCGTTGTCGTTCACGCAATAAACCCTGTTGCCGTTATGGGCAAGTGCTTGCTCCACTTCCTCATAGGTACTCAGCTTAGCTCCGTTTAAGGTAAAAGGCAGCGGAACATAAATATCCACATTGCTTAAAAATCTGTCCCAGGCATATCCTGATTCAGTATTAGTATTAAGGTTATTCCCCTTGAACGTAAGCTTTTTGATACCGCTTTCGTAAAAAGGAGCAACCGTAGTAAACTTATTAAAAGATGCAGGAAGTTCGAGTTCCGTCAGTGACGAGCACCCTGAAAAGACGCCGAATTCCATTTCCTGCAATCCTTCGGATAACACTACCTCCGTAAGATTGGGAAGGTCCCTGAACACCATACGTCCGAGATAGACAACCCCTTCCCCGACAACAATCTTTTTTATTCTTGAATCGTTACGAAACGGGCTGCTCTTATCGTAGGGGTAATCGTATGTTGCGGCATTTGAGCCGTTTTTTTCAAGAAAAAGCGTACCGAGGCTGTTGAGCTTCCAGTCAACATACAGGCCGCATTCGCCGCTGGCAATGATTTCCGCACCTTCATACTCTTCTTCATCTGCAGCGATTACCGTCATCGGCATAGTGCCAAAAAGCATCAATACCGATAATAAAAGTGCTATCGTTTGTTTCATTAGTTTCATGTCGTACTCCTTTGAAAAATTAACTTTTTTACTCTCTGCCGTCCCAGCAGTATGTGCAGAGCTTGTCGGGGTCAATGCCGACGGACTCAATCATATCGTCAAGGCGGTGATATCTGAGCGATGTAAATTTAAGTTGCTTTCTGATTGCTTCAATCATATTGGCGTATTTTTCGCTGTCGGGGTTAATGTACTCCTGCAGCACTTCGTCGCTCACGTCGCCGCCCTCAAGTTCTTTAATAACACGGCGTGTAATGAGTTCCATCTCGCTTGTTGAACGGGAGAAATTGAGATACTTACAGCCGAAGAACAGAGGCGGACAGGCAGGACGGATATGAACTTCTTTTGCACCGCTTGCAAAAAGGTACTCGGTGGTTTCACGAAGCTGCGTGCCACGGACGATTGAATCGTCAATCATAAGAAGGCTTTTACCCTCAATCAAATCCTTAATCGGAATTAACTTCATCTTTGCAATGAGGTTGCGTTTTGACTGGTTTGTTGGCATAAACGAACGTGGCCAGGTTGGTGTGTACTTAACAAACGGTCTTGTATACGGAATGCCCGACTCGTTTGAATAACCGATTGCGTGTGCTACGCCCGAATCGGGAACGCCTGCCACAACGTCGGGCTTTATGCCGCTGTCTTTGTCACGCTGGGCAAGTTTTTTGCCGCACAGATAACGCATTTTTTCTACGCTTATTCCCTCGTATGACGACGACGGGTAGCCGTAGTAAATCCACAAAAACGTGCAGATTTTCATCTTGTCGCCGCCCTTAATCAGCGTCTTTACGCCGTCGGGGTCCATAACAACAACCTCTCCGGGTGCGAGTTCTTTAAGCGGACTGTAGCCGAGATTAAGATACGCAAAGCTCTCAAAACTTGCACAGTATCCGTCGTCCTTCTGTCCGAGTACAACGGGGGTTTTGCCCATTTTGTCCCTCGCTGCATAAACACCTTTAGGCGTAAGGATAAGCATACTGATTGACCCGTCAACCGTATCCTGAACGTAACGTATGCCGTCAATAAAATTATCCTTCTGGTTAATCATTGCGGCGATGAGTTCCGTCTGGTTTATGTCGCCGTTTTGCATCTCGAAGAAATGCGTTTTGTTTTTAATTATTTCGTCAACAATTTTATCGCTGTTGTTGACCTTGCCGACTGTGGCAATTGCAAATGTGCCGTGGTGCGAACGCACAAGAATAGGCTGTGCCTCAAAGTCACTTATGCAGCCAATACCCATTGTGCCGTGCATTGAGTTTGACTCTTTTGTGAATTTGGTGCGAAACGGTGCGTTTTCAATATTGTGAATTGCTTTGTCAAATCCGTTTTGAGGGTCGTAAACCGCAAGACCCGCACGGCGTGTGCCGAGGTGTGAATGGTAGTCCACACCGAAAAACAAATCAAATACGCAATCCTCTTTAGATACTGCTCCAAAAAATCCTCCCATAATGTCCTCCTTGTTGGTTGGTATTTTTATTATAACAAATGGCATTTAAAAATTAAATAGTAAATTACAACAAAAATAGGTGCACTTATAGTGCACCTGTTTGTTACTTAAATTTATCAAAGAATCCTTTTTTGCCGGGGTTCTTCGGCGGTTTATAGGTTTTGTCAAACTCTCTGAGCAGGTTCGCCTGCTCGGTTGAAACGGTCTTGGGAATATCAACGACGATGTGAACGTGCATATCGCCTTTGCCAACGCCGTTAAGACGCTGTATGCCCTTGCCCTTGAGTTTGAACACTTCGCCCGGCTGAGTACCTGCGGGCATATTGTACTTGATGTCGCCGTCGAGAGTTGGAACACGGAGTTCCGCACCGAGAGTTGCCTCAACAATGCTGACGTGCTTGAAGTAGTGAACGTCGTATCCGTCACGCTCAAACTCCTTATGTGAGCGAACGTTAATAACAACCTTCAAATCGCCCGACGGACCGCCGTTTATACCTGTATCGCCGTAACCACGGACGTTGACAACCTGTCTGTTGTCAATACCCGCAGGGATGTCAATATCAACCTTTGTGCGTTTTCTGACTTTGCCCTTGCCCTGACATTTTGGACACGGGTTTTCAATAATCTTGCCCTTACCGCCACAGCGTGAGCAGGTTGTCTGTGTGGCAACAGTGCCAAAAATCGAACGCTGCTGAACATTGATATAGCCCCTGCCCTGACATTCGGGGCAGGTTGTAGGAGACGAACCTTCAGCCGCACCTGTACCGTGACACTGCGAACAGTCCTCTACACGTGCAACGTCAACGGACTTTTTGCAACCCTTTGCAGCTTCTTCAAAGGTGATAGTTACAGAGCTCTGTATATCTCTGCCCTTGCGGGGTGCATTCGGATTTCTCGCACCTCCGCCGAAACCGCCGCCGCCGAAAATCGACGAAAAGATGTCGCCGAGGTCAATATCGCCCTCAAATCCGCCGAAGCCGCCGCCAAAGCCGCCTGCTCCCGCACCTGCACCGTAGTTGGGGTCTACGCCTGCAAATCCGAACTGGTCGTAGCGTGCCTTTTTCTGCGGGTCGGACAGCACCTCATAAGCCTCGTTACATTCCTTGAACTTAGCCTCTGCCTCAGGATTGTCGGGGTTTAAATCGGGGTGGTATTTCTTCGCAGTTTTTCTGTATGCTTTTTTGATTTCGTCATCAGAAGCACCCTTGCTTACGCCGAGCACCTCGTAGTAATCTCGCTTATTATCAGGCATATCTGCCCTCCTCGTCCAAACATATTCCGTGATTAAAGCATTTTGCAAGCAAAATACTAACAATCACTTCATATGTTTCTCCTCTCAAATCAAAATTTCGCTTCGCTGCTTTTTGATTTGTATTATGCATAGTCAAGCCCACACCTTGAAAACAAGGTGCGGGTTATCATATTTAATTCCGAATTCCTAATTCCGCATTCCGAATTAGTTTTCGTCTACCTCTGTGTAGTCGGTATAGCCATCGTCAGGCTGAGCACCTGCACCCTGTGTCGGGTCGCCCTGAGGAGCCGCACCCTGTGCAGCCTGTGCCTGCTGATAGAGTTTCTGCGAAACCTCGTAGAACTTGTTTGTGAGGTCTTCCTGTGCAGACTTGATTACGTCTGTGTTGTCGCCCTTGAGTGCCTCTTTGAGTGCCTCGAGCTTAGTTTCAAGTGCTGCCTTGTCGTCTGCCGAGAACTTGTCGCCGTCGTCTGCAAGCATCTTTTCGGTCTGGTAAACCATCTGGTCTGCGTTGTTTCTGAGGTCAACAGCCTCTCTCTTTTTCTTGTCCTCAGCCTCAAACTGCTCTGCCTCACGTACAGCCTTTTCAATGTCTTCTTTACTCATATTTGAGGATGCGGTGATGCTGATTTGCTGCTCCTTACCTGTGCCGAGGTCTTTAGCGGATACGTGAACAATACCGTTTGCGTCGATATCGAACGTAACTTCAATCTGCGGAACGCCACGGCGTGCAGGAAGAATACCGTCGAGGTGGAACATACCGAGAGTCTTGTTGTCCTTGGCAAACTGTCTTTCACCCTGAAGAACGTGAACTTCAACAGATGTCTGGTTGTCTGCTGCGGTTGAGAAAATCTGTGACTTCTTGGTAGGAATTGTTGTGTTTCTTTCGATGATAACGGTGTTTACGCCGCCCATTGTTTCGATACCGAGCGACAGCGGAGTAACGTCGAGAAGGAGAAGTCCTTTAACGTCGCCGCCGAGTACACCGCCCTGAAGTGCTGCACCCATAGCAACGCACTCGTCGGGGTTAATACCCTTGAAAGGCTCTTTGTGTGAGAAGTTTTTGATTGCGTCCTGAACTGCAGGAATACGGGTTGAACCGCCTACAAGGAGGATTTTGTCGATTTCGTTCATTGAAAGACCTGAGTCGTTCATAGCCTGACGAACAGGACCCATTGTTGCTTCAACAAGGTCTGCTGTCATTTCGTTGAACTTTGCTCTTGTAAGAGACGTTTCGAGGTGCTTAGGACCTGTTGCGTCTGCAGTGATGAACGGAAGTGAAATCTGAGCAGTTGTCATACCTGAAAGGTCAATCTTTGCTTTTTCTGCAGCTTCCTTGATTCTCTGCATCGCCATCTTGTCGCTCGAGAGGTCAATGCCGTTTTGTGCCTTGAACTCTGCAACAAGCCAATCCATAATCTTTTTATCAAAGTCGTCGCCGCCGAGACGGTTGTTACCTGCTGTAGCAAGAACTTCCTGAACGCCGTCGCCCATTTCGATAATTGATACGTCGAAGGTACCTCCGCCGAGGTCGTATACCATAACCTTCTGGTCATCCTCTTTGTCAATGCCGAAAGCAAGTGCTGCTGCGGTTGGCTCGTTGATAATTCTTTTAACTTCAAGACCTGCAATCTTGCCTGCGTCCTTTGTTGCCTGACGTTGTGAATCTGTGAAGTATGCAGGAACTGTGATAACTGCCTCTGTTACTTTTTCGCCGAGGTAAGCCTCTGCGTCGCTCTTGAGTTTCTGAAGAATGATAGAGCTTATTTCCTGAGGAGTAAAGTCCTTGCCGTCGATGTTTACTTTGTAGTCAGAACCCATATGACGCTTGATTGATGAAATTGTTTTGTCAGGATTTGTAATAGCCTGACGTTTTGCAACTGCACCGACCATTCTTTCGCCGTCTTTTGTGAATGCTACTACCGACGGTGTTGTTCTTGCACCTTCAGCGTTGGGAATTACTACTGCCTCGCCGCCTTCAATAACTGATACGCAGCTGTTTGTTGTACCTAAGTCAATACCTATAATTTTTGCCATGATGTTTATCTCCTTTTGTTAATTATGAATTTTAAATTAATGGCGGAGTCTTTCCGCACCTTAATATACTGTGTAATTATTGTTTAATTAATTGGCGGTTTTTACCATTGCCGCACGGATTACCCTGTCGCCGATTTTGTATCCCTTTTGGAATACGTCGCATATAACGTTTTCGCCGAGCGTGTCGTCTTCCACGTGCATAACTGCATTGTGGAAGTTGGGGTCAAACGTGTCGCCCGCCTCGCCAAACTGCTCTACGCCGAGTTTTGTAAGCGACGCCATAAGTCCGTCCATAGTCATCTGAACGCCCTGCTTAAGAGCGTCGTAGTCGTTGCCCTCGCCTGCAAGTGCCCTTTCAAGGTTGTCAATAACGGGCAACAGTTCCGTAACAACGCTGCCCTTTGCATTGTTGTAGGTCTGCTCTTTTTCCTTGGCACTGCGTGCTCTGAAATTTGCATATTCAGCCGCAGTTCTGAGCAGTTGTTCTTTTGTGTCGCTCAGCTGTTCTTCAAGAGTAGGTTCTTTTGCGGTTTCAACCTCCTGCTCCTGAACTTCTTTTGTTTCCTCGGGCTTTTCTTTTTTACTCATATTTTATTCCACCCTCCCTGAGATAGGTTTTTGTAACTTTAATTATATAATCAACTCTCGGAAGTATTGTTTTGTAATCCACTCTGAGCGAGCCGATAATTCCGAGCGTTGCGACCTGCGAATTGTTGTAGTCAAATCTCGCTATCGCCATTGACGTGTTTTTGAGTTCGTAAACGGGGTTTTCGTCGCCGAGTACAAGCGTCTGTCTGAGATTTGACTTTGCAAAACTTGTAAGCAGATTTTCAAGTTTGTCTTTGTCCGACAAAAGCAGAAGAAGTGAATAGGCGTTGCTGCCGAGTTCTGTCTGCGACAGAAGTTTTGTTTCGCCGTGTACCATCAGCGAGCCGCTTGCCGCCTCCTGACAAAGTGAGCACAGCGTTGACAGAAGCGGGAGCATATCAAACACTCTTAGTCCGAGCGAAGGTGCAGCTGTCTGTACAAACGACAAGTCAATTTCGTCAAGCGGTGTGCCTACAAAGAATTCATTAGTAAAACTGTAAAATGCCTTTTTGAATTCGTCGTCAACCTTGCACGAAAGTGTACAAACCGATGACTTTATTTTGCCGCCGAGGGTGAGCATAACAAGCATTACCTTGCCGCCGCCCGCAGGGATAAGTTCCACGCCCTGAACGCAGTCGTACGGGTCTTTTACAGTGCTGTAAAACGCTGCACATCCCGTAACGTCCGACAGTAGTTTAGCAGCGTCCGTAAGCAGTCGCTCGGGGTCTGACGCATTTGTGCTGAGGATTTCTGCTATACGCTGCTTTTCGTAATCCGAAAGTTTGTCAGCCTGCATCAGATTGTCTACGTAATACCTGTACGCCGCTTTACTTGGCACTCTGCCGCCGCTTGTGTGCCGCTGCTCAAGATAACCCATAGATGTGAGCAGTGCCATCTCGTTACGTATTGTTGCAGAGCTGATAGAATACGGAAGCATTTCGCACAATGTTTTGGAGCCGAGCGGCTCGCCTGTTTTAATGTAGTAATCAACTACCAAGCCAAGTATTGCTGCTGTACGCTCACCAGCCATTGTGATTCCTCCTCTTTTGTGTTAGCACTCTTGCCGTCCGAGTGCTAACTCTATATGTATATTATATCCAAAAAACACTTTTGTCAACAGTTTTTTGAAAAAATTTCTAAATTTTTAGCACTCCCGTCTTTTTACTGCTACTCAAATAAAAAGCAACGCACTGCACTGCGTTACTTTTTCTTAGTCTTTTTAATTTTGATTGGCACTTCTTCGCCTATATTTTTCAGACAGGTAATTTTACCGTTAACCTGTGCCGAGTCGGCGGTAAGGTTAATATCAATTTTCTTTTTAACTATTTCGCAGTCGGAGAATTGTGCTTTAAGTTTACGTTCAATTTCTTTTTCGCACAGTGCCGTAAGTTCACGGTCGCTCAGCGTTTTGTCCGCAACCACATAGTTTGAAGCACTCGTGGTGACAATTCCAACGGGTATATTGTTGCCGTTAATCTTCAAATATTCTGCGTGCGTGCTGATGTCCGCACTGCCGCTGTCGGCTCTTCCGAAAGTCAGCGGAATATCAATGCCAAAAAACGCCAATGTTTTATGTTTGCTGTTTGTTGTGTACGACTTATAACTCTGCTTTCTGCTGACGACGAGTTCAAACGGTTCGGTCACCTGTGCAATATACTCGCCCCTTGCGTGTGCAAACTGATTACCCTTTTTGAGTTCGCTTTCGTATACGCCGGATATGAGCAGGTCTCCTTTTGTTACTGCGTCGCCTTTTTGTGCAACGCCCCACCCGTCGTAAACAGTGGCTTTTACAATCACACCGTCCTGCACAGCCTTCAGATTAGCCGCACCCGACGTGTCGGCAAGCTCGGGCTTTACACGTGTTTCGCTGACTTCTACACGTGCAGTCGTTCCAAGCTCGTTAATATGCACCCACGCACAGTCGTCAAAGCACGCCATCATAAGATTTTCGATTTTGTCCTTGTCAACGTTGTCCCAGTACACCCCTTCACTCAAACCGTTATCCGAAAGAAAAGCTTTTATTTCGTTCTCGGTTATCCTGCTGTTGCCTGCAACGTCAATATGCCACACAAAGCCCGACAAAAAACTTACAATCACCGCAAATGCCACCGCACCCGCAAGCAGTCCGAAGCGGTTTTTGATTTTAAGAAACGGAAAAATAATTCCCCTCTTTCTGATAATCCTCAGCCGTCCGCCGTGCTGCCGTGCTACTCTGCACAGTCTGAGGTAATGACCTGCTGCACACTCTGCGACAAGACATTCGTCTACAATACAGATGTTTCTGACGGCAAGCTGCTGCTCGTAGCAGGAATTAAGAAAACCGTCTTTAAACCCGTTTTCAAATCTGAACCGCACAAACCCTATAATCCACCTGAAAAAATTAACCATTGCTGCCGAACTCCATTCCGATTATAGTTCCCTCAACAACGGCGCCCTCGTGCGAAAACGAATTGATGTAAAGTTCGTCGCCAAAAAAAGTTACGCTGTATTTTCCGAGGTCTATTCTGATTTTGTCCTTTGTGTATTCAAGAATACTTTTCAGACCGTCCACGACGCATTCGTTGTTGCCGATAATTTCTATATGAGGTTTTGCAGTGTACTCTATCATACTGTCACGGTTTTTCACAGCCATCACCCGTAATTAATATGCAAAAAAATCCAAGGGTAAAACTCCCCTTGGACTTTAATCGGTATTTTTATTAATTACATTATTAAGTCGTGCAACCGCCACGCCCGATAAAATTCCTACCGCAACGCCCGTAACCGCACCCGATACAAGCAGCACCGGAAGGTAGTACACAATCCGTACTGTTTGCATAACAGCACCTGCAACAATAATCTGCCCCGTATTATGCACCGCCGCACCAAGTACGGATACGCCGACTGTTGACAGTTTTTTGCTTTTAATCGCAAACAGCATAACGAAGTACGACAGTATGCCGCCCGTAAAACTGTAAAGCAGCGAAAAAGCACCGCCAAACAGTAGTCCTGACAAAAGAATACGAATCATAGAAATTGCAAACGCCTCTTTTTTACCGAGCAGATACAGTGCCATAAGCACTACGGAATTTGCAAGTCCGAGTTTTATTCCGGGTACTCCAAACGGAATACTGATAAGACTTTCAAGATATGACAGCGTAAATGCAAGTGCGATGCAAAGAGCAAACAACGCCGTTTTTTTCGACTTACTCACCGTGCAACACCGTCCACTTCCCTGTCGCCTTTTTCAATATTCACAATAACCTTGTTCGGCAGGCACACAATACTCTCGCCGCTCTTGGATACTGCCCTGTGGTTCTGACAGATTTTGTCGGGGCAGCTTGCCGAAATCACACTGACTTTGCCGTTCTTGACCTCTATCACATTAGTCACCGTGCCGCCGTCTTCAACCTCAAAAATTGCGTCTTCACTCAGCGGCAGTTCTGCAATAACGTTGCCGTCTTTTTCCACAACGGCTTTTCCGCCGTCAGACGCTAACAGATTTGTGCACAAAAAAACAGCCGCCGCAATTATCAGCACTGCCGCAGCTATCAAAACATCTGCTTTTTTAATCTTAAATCTGTTCATAAATTCAGTATACACTGTGAAAAACGTTATGTCAATTGACATATTTTTTTTGTTGTGATAATATTACTGAATAAAGGAACGTGGAATATGAATATAATGTTTTTTATAAATAGTATACTGTTCGGTTTCGGGCTTGCTATGGACGCATTTTCGGTGTCTGTTGCAAACGGACTTGCCGAGCCGCAGATGAAACGCAAAAAGGCTGTAACAATTGCCGGTGCTTTTGCAGCGTTTCAGTTTGTAATGCCGATGATTGGCTGGGCGGCAGTACACTGGGTTGTGCACTACTTTCGTAAAGTCGAGCCTGCAATACCGTACATCGCACTGATACTGCTTTGTTACATCGGCGGCAAAATGATTATTGAAAGCATAAAAGGCAAAGAGGGCGAAAACGTCTCCGCTAAACTCGGTGCGGGTACGCTTTTTGTACAGGGAATAGCCACTTCAATCGACGCCCTTTCGGTTGGCTTTACCACGCAGAAATACGATGTAATGTCGGCACTGATTTCCTCGCTGATTATAGGTGCAGTAACCTACGGCGTGTGCCGTGCAGGTATAGAAATCGGCAAAGTTTTCGGCGACAAGTTTTCGGGCAAAGCAACCCTCCTCGGCGGTATTATATTAATTGGTATAGGAATAGAAATATTTGTAAAAGGCGTATTTTTTTAAAAAAACTGCGGACAGTTGTGAAGCTGTCCGCAGCTTTTATTTTGTGTGTTCGTCGAGGGTGAGGTAGTATGCAGGGAGAAAATGCTCACGGAAGTATTTTACTTCGGGAAGGTCGATTGCCTCCACCTTTTCCTCCTGGGCTTTGAGTGCGAGGTCAAACTCACGGTTGCCCATACGGTTTTCCTCAATGCATTTGATTAACGCACTGATTTTGTCCGCCGCTTTAACAAGAGCCCACAATTCTCTGTCCTCGTGGGTTTTCTCAAACACGGGTCTGTAATCCGCTTTGAACTCGTCTGGCAGCATTGTAAGCAACCGCTTTGCCGCAACGGATTCAATATCCTTGTACACGTTTTTTATCTCGTCGTTATAATACTTTACGGGGGTGGGCATATCGCCTGTAATAACCTCGGTAGTGTCGTGGTAAAGTGCAAGCACTGCCGCCCTGTCGGCATTATAATCTTTGCCGTACTTTCTGTTGCCGATAAGTGCCAGTGCGTGTGCGATAACGGCAACGCTGTGGCTGTGCTGTGCAATATCCTCTTTTGAGGTGTTGTGCATCAACGCCCATCGGTCAATCAGTTTCATACGGTTGACCATTGCAAAAAAGTTATATTTACTCATCAGTCTTCTTCTTTCGTGATGGCGATTGAAAGTTCTTCAAGCTGAACGTCGTCAATAACCGACGGTGCTCCGCTCATAAGTTCGCTTGCATTTTGTACCTTCGGGAAGGCTACGACGTCACGCAGCGAATCGGCACCGCAAATGAGCATAGCAAGTCTGTCAAGACCTATACCCATTCCGCCGTGAGGCGGTGCGGCATAGTGGTAAGCGTCAACAAGGAAGCCGAACTTTGCGTCGATTTCCTCCTGCTCCATACCGAGGAGTTCAAACATCTTTGTCTGGAGTTCGCAATCGGTGATACGCATTGAGCCTGACGACAGTTCTGTGCCGTTAAGCACAAGGTCAAACGCCTGTGCCTTAACCTTGCTTTTGTCTGTATCAAGGTACTGCACGCTTTCGTCCATAGGCATTGTAAACGGATGGTGTGCGGCAACGTATTCGCCCGTCTCCTCGTCAAGTTCAAAGAACGGCATCTCTGTAATCCACAGATAGTTCCACTTGCCCTCGGGGATAATGCCGAGCTCCTTTGCAACAATAAGTCGCAGTGCACCCATAATTGTGAGTGCCTTACGGGTTTTGTCGCTTACAATAAGCACAACGTCGCCCTGCTCGGCTCCGAGCTGAGCAATAAGTGCGTCGAGTTCGCCGTCCTTAAGGAATTTTGCAAACGAGCAGTTAGGTGCCTCGTCTGCCCATCGGATATACGCAAGTCCCTTTGCACCTATGCCCTTTGCGTGTTCGGTGAGCTTGTCAATCTTCTTTCTTGTATAGTGTGCGGCAGCACCCTTTGCAACAATAGCCTTTACGGCACCGCCGTCGGCAATTGCGTTTTTAAACACAACAAAGTCCGTGCCGTCCGCCCAGTCGCTTATGTCCTCAATAAGCATATCAAAACGGGTGTCGGGCTTGTCGGAGCCGTACTTGTTCATTGCGTCGGCAAACGTCATACGGGGCAGTTTTTCGGGAACGTCAACGTCAATCGTTTCCTTCATCAGTTTTTTGATAAAGCCCTCTGCCATATCCATAATATCGTCACAGTTTACAAACGACATCTCGAGGTCAATCTGAGTGAACTCAGGCTGACGGTCAGCACGCAAATCTTCGTCACGGAAGCAACGTGCAAGCTGAATATATCTGTCAAAGCCCGCAATCATAGTAAGCTGCTTGTAAATCTGCGGCGACTGCGGCAAAGCGTAGAACTTGCCGCCGTGAATTCTTGACGGAACAACATAGTCCCTTGCACCTTCGGGTGTGGACTTAATCATCATAGGAGTTTCAATCTCGATGAAATCGTTGTCATAAAAATAATCCCTTGCAATCTTTGCAATCTTGTGACGCATAAGAATGTTCTTGGTGAGTTTTTCGCTACGAAGACCGAGATAGCGGTACTTAAGAGTAGTCTCGTCGCCTACGCTATCGATTTTTTCAATTTCAAAAGGCGGAGTCTCTGCCTTGGAAATAATACGAAAATCGGTAACCATAACCTCTATGTCGCCCGTAGGGATTTCCTTGTTTTTGCTTTCTCGTTCGGCAACCGTGCCTACAGCGGCAACAACGTATTCGCTGCGTACGGACTGTGCCTTGGCAAAAATCTCTCTGTCGGTTTTGTCGTTGAACGAAAGCTGAATAATACCGCTGCGGTCACGCAAATCAACAAAAATAAGATTGCCAAGGTCACGCTGCCTTTGTACCCAGCCAAAAACGGTGATAGTTTCACCGACATTATTCATATTAAATTCTGCACAGTATGCAGTTCTTTTAAGTCCGTTAATTGTATCCATTAGTTTTCCTCCGAAATATCTGTGCCGAAAAGAGAGCCAAAATCAAATGCCTCACCGTTAATCTCGAGGTCTTTGAGTTGCTCGTCCATACTGATTCGGTAAAAGTCGTTAACGAATGTGGTGAGCGAAACCTCGCTTGACTCGCCGCTTTGCATATTCTTGAGCATTGCGGTTTTATTATCCACTTCGTCGTCGCCGATTACAACGTTAAACTGTGCGTTCATCTTGTCGGCATACTTCATCTGAGCCCTTACAGAGCGGGCACCAAGGTCGTAAAGCACGGTAAAGCCCTCCTGTCGCATATCTTTTGCAATCTCAACGGCTTTGAGCTGTGCTTTTTCGCCGATTGCAGCGATAAACAAATCGGGCTTTGCAGGCGACGGAAACTCGCAACCCTGAGCTTCCATAACAAGCTGAAGTCTTTCAAGCCCCATACCGAAGCCGAGCGACGGTGTTTTCTGACCGCCGAACTCTTCAATAAGTCCGTCGTATCTGCCGCCGCCGCAAACTGTTCCCTGAGCGCCGATTGAGTCGGCAACAAACTCAAAAACAGTTTTGGTGTAGTAGTCAAGTCCCCTTACAATGCGGGGGTTAATCTGATATTCAATACCCATTGCGTCAAGGTATTTTTTTACGCTTTCAAAATGTTCACGGCAGTCATCGCAAAGATAGTCAAGCACAATGGGTGCGTCCTTTGCAAGCTCTTTGTCCTCGGGACTCTTGCAGTCAAGAAGTCGCATAGGATTGCGTTCAAGCCTTTCCTGACAGGTGCCGCAGAGTTTGTCCCTGTACGCTCCAAAGTACTCCCTGAGTGCGTTCTGATAATTCTTGCGACATTCAGGGCAACCGATTGAATTGAGTTCAAGGTGCAGGTCGCTGACGCCGAGCTCGTCAAAAACCTGTTTTGCGAGCGAAATCATTTCAGCGTCGGCAAGCGGTGAAGCTGCACCGAAACACTCGATGCCGAACTGGTGGAACTCACGCAGTCTGCCTGCCTGCGGCTTTTCGTAGCGGTAGCAGGATGTAAGATAGCATACCTTCTGCGGCAGAGTTTCGTTGCTCAGACCGTTTTCAAGAAACGAACGTGCCGCACCTGCGGTGCCTTCGGGGCGAAGCGTTATTGACCGTCCGCCCTTGTCGTCAAAAGTGTACATCTCTTTTTGTACAACGTCGGTGGTGTCGCCCACGCCACGCTGAAAGAGTTCTGTGTGTTCAAACACCGGTGTTCTTATCTCTTTGTAGCCGTATCTTTCTGCCACGCCGAGACAGGTGCTTTCTATGTACTGATTTTTATGTACTTCTGCAGGCAAAACGTCTTTTGTGCCCTTAATTGCTTTAGTAATAAGTGCCATAGTTTATCTCCTGTATATATAGTTGACGGGCGGAAATAAATTTCCGCCCATAGTTTATTAGTTGCGATTGTATCTTGGATTAACGATTTCTCTCCACTCAAAGTCGCCTCTCTCAACGCCTCTGATTAAAGCCTCCGCAGTGGCGATGTTTGTAGCAAACGGAATGTTGTGAACATCGCAAAGCCTTAACAGATCGCTGTCGTTAGGTTCGTGAGGTTTTGCGGTAAGCGGGTCCCTGAAAAAAATCAAAAGGTCGATTTCGTTGCACGCAATACGGCTTGCAACCTGCTGTCCGCCGCCCTGTGAACCGCTGAGAAAACAGTTGATATCGAGTCCTGTTGCTTCCTTTACAAGCTTTCCCGTTGTACCTGTTGCACACACGTCATGACGAGAAATAATGCCGCAGTATGCAATACAAAACTGCACAAGTAATTCTTTTTTTGCATCGTGTGCTATCAAAGCAATGTTCATAATTTTCCTCCTTCTTATAATCTGTTCGGAATCTAAGTGCTAATTATTTTTATAATATCATAATTTAATAATTTACACAAGACATAAATTGTAAAAATTTTTAATTAAGAAGACTTGAATAATTCTGTGCTTTCTTTTCGTGCGAGTTGTGATTGTAATAGTAGTTTACAATCGACTTTGTAATTACCGCAGTTGACGTACCCGAACCTGCCATCTCAATTGCTGAGGCAACGCTGATTTCGGGATTGTCGTACGGGGCGAAGGTTATAAGAAAACCGTTGTTGTGCTTAACGCCCTTGATAACAACCTGCGACGTACCTGTCTTGCAGGCAACTTTTGTTTTGAGGTCGCTGAAAACTCTTGCAGGTCCGCCCTCGGTAGCAACAAGTCGCATACCCTCGTGGACAATCTGAATATTACTTTCCTTTACGCTGATGGTACCGTCGTTAGAAATCTCAGTTGCGTCAACCTTGCCCGTGCCACGTGATATTGTGGATTTTACAAAATGCATCTGATATTTGGTACCGCCGTTTGCAATAGTAGCGGTGTAATTACAAAGCTGAAGCGGCGTAAACAGGTTGTCCGACTGACCGATAGCCGCCTGAACCGTGTCGCCGGGAGCCCAGAGAGTGCCGAATTGCTTTCTGTACTCCGGTCCCGCAAGAATACCCTTAGCCTCGGGAATTTCCACACCCGTTTTTTCGCCGAGACCAAGCATTTTGCCGTAGGTGTTCATCTTTTCTATACCGAGCCGCTGTGCACAGTTATAGAAGAAAATATTACACGAATCACGAAGTGCGGTACGCACGGTTTCGCCTCCATGTTCACCCGTACACTTGAACACGTGGTCGGCAACCTTCATATACTTTCCGCAGTCAAAAGTAGTGTTTTCGGTGATTACGCCCTCCTCAAGTGCAGCAAGGCTCATCATCGGCTTGAAAGTTGAACCCGGTGCATAAGTACCCATAGCAAAACGGTTGTAAAGCGGGGTGTTATTCTCTTTAAGAAGTTCGTTGTAACGGTCGTAATAATCGTTAAGGTCGTATGTCGGATAGCTTGCTGCCGCAAGGATTTCGCCATTGTTACAGTCTTCAACAACAACAGCGCCCGTTGAATGCCTTGTGTCTACCGAACGGCATACAGAACGCAGTCTGTCCTGTGCGAGTTTCTGCAAATCCTTATCAATTGTCAGTACAACGGTATCGCCCTGCACAGGTTCTTTTGTGATTTCTTCGCTGATGTTACCGTCACGGTCAATTGTCACCGTTTTTTCACCCGGTGTTCCTCTGAGCGATGACTCCATAGCAGCCTCTATGCCCGATTCGCCGATTTCGTCCGTGATACCGTAACCCTCGGGCTTAAGGCGTTCGTACTCTTCTGCGTTAATTTTACGCACTGTGCCGATAATATGCGGTGCAAGAGTTGAGTCTGCATACTCCCTGTACGCCACAACCCTTACGTCTGCACCACGGTACATCGTAAGATTTTCCTTAATCTGTGCAACGGTTTTGTCGCTGACGTCGTCTGCAATAGTAACAGGGTTTGACACCGAAAACAGCAGTCTTGTCAGTTCATAACGTATATTGCCGAGTTCAAGAACTGTTTTGAGGTCGTATTTCTGAAGATAATCCTCGAGTCCGTATTTTTCCACCATAGCGTCAAAGCAGTTCTGTGCTGTTGCATAAGGCTGCAAATCAAACATATCCTTGCTCTTCATAGTGGCGATTGCCGACTCGTAGTCTTCGTCGTCTTTTTTTGTTATAAACGCAACCTTGCCTTTCACAAGCTTGAGCGGCAGATTGCGTGCGTATTCCTCTTTGTTTGCTTTAAAGAGCGTGAGCAGATTAAACACTACATCGTTACGCTTATCGTTTTCGCTTGAGTCGGGAAAATACGCCGCATTAAGCACGATGCTGTTGCCCTGTCTGTTGGTTACAAGCGGATTACCGTTGCGGTCTACAATTTCTCCACGTGCGGCTTCGAGCGTAACAGTATATGTTTTTACAGTATTATTCTGTGCCGCATAGTAGTCGTTATTCTTAATCTGAATATTATACAGGTCGGCAAAAAATCCGAGCATAGCGGCAATCACCAGCAGCACTGCCACGGTGGTTCGAGAACTTTTGTAAATACTTCCCACGGTAATCCCCCTTTCGTTAATATTTGCGGCAGAGTTATTCTACTATGCCTTTGTTGAGTTTCTTTTTAAGCGGTGTAAACGCTACTGCAAGTACAAAGCCGACAGCCGACGTGTACAAAAAGCACGGCAGATAAAACCTTATAAGGCTGAACGCTGCACCCGCACCTCCGTGCGGCATAACGATTACAGCCCAGTAAAGCAGGCAGTAGATAAGCGTACCAATTGTCGTACTTGCTACCGCTACTCTGAAAGTGTTGCGAAACACAAAGTTAACAAGTGCCGCTGCAACATAGCACAAAAGCATAAGTAAGATACAGTTGAATCCCATATGTGCCACGCTGACGCTGTCCCACAGCATACCTGCAAACAGACCTAAAAACGCCGCCGTACGTTCGTCTTCGCCGAGTGAAAGCAGCAATACGGCAGGTATTATGAAAAAGCACCGTGCCGAACCTATTTCAAACCACAGTCCGCTCACGTTCTGAAGCAGTGCCGCTGCAACAACAATCAGGCTGTACACCGTATATTTAATTGTCAAATCTTTTTTTGACAGTCCCATAAATCCAAATCAGTTGTTAAAATCAGTAAGTACAAACACCGATGTAACTTCGTCGATTTCCACACCCGGAGTTATAACGGCATATGATGAAATATCGGTAGGCTCATCTGCGATTTCGTCAACGGTGCCTATAATAAGCCCTTTCGGCACAGTTGTGCTGAGTCCTGCGGTGCAGACAATCGAACCGTAGGACACCTTGGTTGAAGACGACAGGTTAGCCATTTTGCACTTGCCGTTTGCAGCAAGCGAGGCGTTGCCCGTAACATATGATATTTCGCCCGAAATAATTTCGTAAGCGGAGATGTTAAAGCCTACGTCAAGAACAGTTTTTACAACACTGTAATCGGGATAAACCTTGTCAACAACGCCTACGAGGTACTTTCCCCACAGTACAGCGTTGCCCTTTTTTATTCCGCTGAGCGAACCTTTGCTGATTGTAAACGACTTGTAAATGTCCGCACTGTCCCTGCCCGTAACAGACGCTTCTTCAAAACTGTAGTCGGGGTTTTCCTCTTTGAGTTCAAGAAACTCCTTGTAAAGTGCGTTCTGATTTTTAAGATTCTGGTAGTCAACAAGCTGCGAACGCAAATCGCCTATTTCATTTTTCAGGTCGGCAATTTCTTTTTCGTACTGAGCATTGCCGCTGACTGTTCCGAAAAGGCTGTCTATTCCGTTTGCCGTTTTTTGTGCAACATAGTGCAGAGGCGAGAGCACAGTGCCTACAACGGTTGAATGCAGTGTTTCGCCGTGACCCGCAATAGCCGCAAGTAACGCACCCGCAAGCAGACAGACAATAATAACGGACACATTCCTGAACCGTGTGTTTTTAAAAAGATTTTTCATTATTTTGCTCCGTTAGCCGCTCTTTTAAGTTTGATTGAAGTTCCCTTAGCAACGCAGTCTTCGGGATTTTCCGGAGAAATTACGGTAATTCCGATTTTCTCCTCAATAACCTCTCTGAGTCCCCTGAGTTTACTTGCACCGCCCGTAAGGTAGATTCCACGGTCGATAATATCCGCTGCAAGTTCGGGAAGCGTAACTTCGAGTGTTTCTTTTATTGCTATGATTATCGACTCAACGCAGTCTTCCAGAATAATTCTGACGTCGGAACTTGTAAGTTCCACACTGCCGGGCAGTCCGTTTTCTAGGTTTCTGCCACGCACATCCATTGCAGCCTCGCCGTCGTACTCTTTTGCAGAGCCAATTTTAATCTTGATATCCTCGGCAGTGTTGTCGCCGATAAGAAGATTGTGCTTGCGTTTGAGGTAATTTACAATCGCCTCGTCAAATGCGTTGCCGCCGATTTTGATGCTTTTGCTTGCTGCTATACCGCCAAGCGAAACAACCGCAATATCACAGGTGCCGCCGCCAATGTCAACTATCATTGAGCCTGTTGCTTCGTACACGGGCAAACCCGAACCGAGTGCCGCTGCCATCGGTGCCTCCACAAGTTCTACTTCCTGAGCACCTGCCGAACGCACTGCGTCCTCTACGGCACGGCGTTCAACTTCGGTAACGCTTGAAGGAACGCTGATTACAACCTTTGTTTTTGTGAACATACTGCGTTTGCTCGAACGGTCAATAAAGTCGTGCAGCATATCAGCAGTCATATCAAAATCGGCAATAACGCCCGCTGTAACAGGTTTTACCGCAACAATTGAACCCGGCGTTCTGCCAATCATCTTTTTTGCCTCGTTGCCCGTTGCAAGCACTCTTTTTGACTTTACGTCAACTGCAACGACGCTTGGCTCGTTTATAATGATGTGTCCCTTTCTGTCGGCAACCTTGGTGTTGGAGGTGCCTAAATCTATACCTATTTCTCTTGAAAAAAGCATTATGTATCTCTCGCTTTCTTAGTACTCTATATATACAGTAATTAGAATTGACTGAATATATATTATATAATATCGGTCGCACAATCTCAACACAAAATTCAAAATATTTAAAAAGTTCATTATTAATCAAAATGTGGGAGGATTTTCAGCCCTCCCACATATATTTAGATGTCTGTTGTAAATTCGTAGCCCTGCTTTTTAACCTCGTCGATAACTCTGCCGAGGATGTCGGCATTTGTTTTGCTGACTGCGTGCAACAGAATTATTGCACCGGGGTGCGTGCTGTCAACAATTTTGCGATACGCCTCTTCTTCGTCAGGCTGCGAGTCAACGTCCCAGTCGGCATATGCAAACGACCAGAAAATGCTCGAGTACCCAAGGTCACGGGTTATGCCAAGGCTCTGCTCTGAGAACTCGCCCTTCGGGAAACGAAAATAACTCATTGTATAATCGTGGTTGTCTTTGATATAGTCGTGAAGAAAACGGATTTCCTCCTTTGCCGTTGACACGTCAAGTTCGTCCATCGAGTAGTGGTGGTATGAGTGATTGCCCACCGTGTGACCCTCTTTAATCATACGGTCAATGAGTTTTGGATTAGCCGCCGCAAAATCGTAAGTCACAAAGAAAATCGCACTTACGTTTTTCTCTTTCAGAGTATCGAGAATCGACGGCGTAAAGCCATTTTCGTAGCCTTCGTCAAAAGTGAGGCAAACCTTTTTTTCATCGCTGAGCAGCCATCTTGCCTCGAGGTCAAAATACTCTTTCTGAAGGCTCAGCGGTTCGGCGGGTTGCTTATGGTCTTCTATGTTGCCCGGTCCCCATACAACCTTTTTTGTTGACATCGCCTCCACACCTGCAACAGCCTCGGCAGTGGGCGTGGTGCTTTCCTCGTCCGTTGTCTGTGCCGACGTTGCACCATCCGAATTATTACTCTTTGTATTATCCGTTTCTACCTTTACGGTGCAGCCGCACAGCAGCAAAAGGCACAAAAAACATATTAAAATTTTTTTCAAAATAAAACCTCCTCTTTCGTATTGTTTGAAAAAAGGAGGTTATAATTTATGTTAAATTTTTGATTTGCTCAGTCGTTTTCTACTTTCCAGCCAGCCGAAATAATTTCTTCGTTTTTGCCAACTTTTGTAATTAAATTTTCAACGAGTGAAGCATTGTCAGTCTTGGTCGAAATATGAGCACGTATTTTTTTGTTATGCTCGTCAGAGCGTGACTCCGTACTTTCAAGCGTATGCAACAGTACGTCGGGTTCGTTTTTTATAATGTCCATAATACTTTTACGTACTTCGAGTTCGGAGTCTTCGGGGCATACCACGGATATTCTGTAAAACGCCTCTTTGTTACGCTTTTCGTTCTTGTCATACTTACGCACCTTGCTCACATAGTCCGAAATAGGATGCAGCACAAGGTGAACGATAACAATGACTACGCCTACAATAATGGCATACTCCAGATTTGTAACGCAACACATAATGCCTACTGCGGCAGTTGCCCACACGGTAGCAGCCGTGTTGAGTCCACGGATATTTGAACCCTCACGCAGTATCAGACCTGCACCGAGAAATCCGATTCCCGACACAATTCCCGAGGCGATTCGGGTAATATCCACGCCGCCGTTCAGCGTGATAAAACTGAACGCTGTAAACGCATACGAGCCAATGCACACAATGACGTTTGTGAGTATTCCTGCCTGGTGGCGTGTCCACTGCCGCTCAAAGCCTATAATAGCACCGAGCACGGCGGCAACAAGCAAATGAAACGAAAAACCCGTTATATCGGTTACGCCACATTCTCTTATAAGATACAGCATTATATCACCTGTTAATTATTTTCGATACTTTTCATTTTAAGATAAGCGTTGATAAAGCCGTCAAGGTCGCCGTCCATAACCGCATTGATGTTGCCCATTTCAAAATTAGTACGGTGGTCTTTTACCATTGTATATGGCATAAATACATACGAACGGATTTGCGAACCCCAGGCAATTTCCTTTTGGTCGCCCTTTATATCCTCAATTTTTTCAAGGTTTTCACGCTCTTTGATTTCCACAAGTTTAGACTTGAGCATACGCATTGCAACCTCACGGTTCTGGTGCTGGCTGCGTTCAATCTGGCAGGACACCACAATGCCCGTAGGAATATGGGTAAGCCGCACCGCTGACGAGGTTTTGTTAACCTTCTGTCCGCCTGCACCCGACGCACGGTAAACGTCCATCTTTATGTCCTCTTCCCTGATTTCAACGTCTACGTCGTCGTCAATTTCGGGCATAACTTCGAGCGATGCAAACGACGTGTGGCGTCTGCCCGAAGAGTCAAACGGCGACACACGCACAAGCCTGTGAATACCCATTTCGCCGTGCAGGTAGCCGTAAGCATTTTCGCCCTCAATAAGTATTGTTGCACTTTTTATACCGGCAACGTCGCCGTCAAGATAGTCAAGAGTTGACACCTTGTAGCCGTGACGTTCACCCCAGCGGTTGTACATACGAAACAGCATTTCTGCCCAGTCCTGAGCCTCGGTTCCGCCTGCACCTGCGTGAAATGTAAGGATTGCATTATTGTCGTCAAATTCGCCGCTCAGAAGTGTAGAAAGCGTAAGGCTCTCCACTCTTTTTTCTATGTCTTCAACAGACGCAGTGCAGTCATCAAGCAGGTCTGTATCGCCTTCCTCGTCGGCAAGTTCAATCATAACCATAGTGTCGTCAAAGTCGTTTTTAAGGCTTTCGTACGACTGCACTTTTGCCTTTAAAGAGCCAATTTTCTGCATTGTTTTCTGGCTGCTTTGCATATCGTCCCAGAAGTCGGGTTTTGCACTTTCTTCTTCAAGCACCGCAATCTCATCTTTAACACTGTCGATATTTAGTGCCTCTTTTAAATTCTGAATAGGCTTTTCGCTTTCGCCGAGCCTTTGCTTTAATTCTTCAAATTCTAACATACTGTTCTCCAAATACAATTAATACGGCTATATTATATAGCAGGTCGGCAAATTTTTCAAGTTATTAATATTGATTTTTACTCTCTTTATAAGTATAATAGGAATAGCACATATTTATTATTCAAATTAAGGAGGACAATATGCCTGAACTTAACGGAATAAAATGTCCCGTTTGCGGCAACGAATTTGCTGACGGTGACGATGTGGTATTCTGCCCCGACTGCGGCACGCCGCATCACAGAGAGTGTTACAAACTCGCAGGCCACTGTGTAAACGCAGGACTTCACCATACAGGTTTTAACTTTTACGACGAGAATATAAAGACGGACAAAAAGCCCGAAAAGGCAGAAAACAAGGTGACCCCTGACGGCTACTATATTCCCGAAAATAAAGAAAGCGACAAATCGGGCGAGGTGCCGTCCACACCGTTTGTTCCCGTTATACCTAAGTTTGAGAGCGAATACAAAGGGCAGACAATCGGCGGCGAAAAAGCCGAGTACTATGCTGCTGCCGTACGCACAAATACAAACAGATTTTTAGGGCTGTTTAAAAAGTTTGAAGGCGGCAAAAAGAAATCGGGATGGAACTGGGGTGCTTTGATTTTCGGTCCGTACTATCTGCTTTTCAGAAAGATGTATCCGCAGGGTATCGGTCTGCTTATCATCCAGACCCTTGTAAGTTATCTCAGCAGTTACTTTATGTCGTCGCTTGCACCAAAGTTCACCGACGCCGTAACCACTATTATGAAGGCGAAGGCAGGCAGTGCTTTTTCGGCTATGACCTTCACAAACGCAGATGTGGAAGCACTTCAAAAGTCAGGTGACTTCGGCGTTGCGGCAGAAATATTTTTTATAACTGCAGGCATACTCATTCTGTTAAGAATTATTACTGCCGTCTTTGCAGACAGAATATACTTTTCAACCGTTACCAATCTGATTAAAAACGTTAACGAAAAGATTAACGACAGCGTTTCGGTAACAACAATGCCTAGTATGTTTAACCCTACCGCTCAGGAAATAAGCGGCGAAAACGCCAAGCTGTTTTACCTGTCACGCAAGGGCGGAACGTCGCTGTTCCCCGCACTGATTGGATATATGACTATAAGCTTTTTAACTACATTGTAAGGTGAATATTATGAAAATCAGAAAAGCGATTATCCCGGCAGCAGGTCTTGGAACAAGGGTGCTGCCCGCATCTAAAGCTGTCCCGAAAGAGATGCTGAATATTGTGGACAAGCCTGCCATTCAGTACATTGTTGAGGAGGCTTTTGCAAGCGGAATCGAAGATGTGTTAATCATCACTAACCGTGGCAAAAACGCCATTGAGGACCACTTTGACCACGCATTTGAACTCGAAACAAAACTCGCACAGAATCCCGACAAGGCGTCGCTGCTCAGAGATGTGCAGTCCCCTGCAAAGCTCGGCAACGTGTACTTCCTTCGCCAGAAAGAGACGGGCGGACTCGGTCACGCAGTGCTTTGTGCAAAGAATTTTGTCGGCGACGAGCCGTTTGCCGTGCTTTACGGCGACGACGTTATTATATCCGAAACGCCTGTTACAAAGCAGCTTATTGACGCATACGAAAAATACGGCAAGGGTGCCGTAGGCGTTAAAGAGGTGCTTGGCGACGACATTATGAAATACTGCTCGCTTGAAGTAAATCCGCTTGAGGGCAGATGCTACAACTGTACCGATATGGTAGAAAAGCCGAAGAGGGAAGAAATTATGAGCAATTTCTCAATTCTCGGCAGAGTTGTTATGCCGCCCGAAATTTTTGACATTCTTGAAAACACCGAAAATGGTGCCGGCGGAGAGCTTCAGCTTACCGACGCTATGAAAAAACTCGCACAGACCGAAGGCGTTATTGCCGTTGATTTTGAAGGCAAACGCTACGATATGGGCAACAAGCTCGGCATTCTTAAAGCCAACATAGAAGTAGGGCTCACGCATCCCGAAATAAAAGAAGAATTCAAAGAATACTTAAAGAGCCTTGAATTATAAGGAGGAGCTATGATTAAGATTGAAAGAACAAGCGTTATGAATTTTGATAACGCTATGCGAGGTGCAAGAAATCCGCTTAATTCGTGGGGCAGATACGATTCGTATTTTGACGAAAGCGGCAATTTTGTATTTGGCGAAAACGATTTGAGCCTTGCAAAAAGGCTTTGCAAAGCAGGTACCGACCACAGAAAATTTGTGAGAATGATTATGGTAAGCGTGGACGTTACCGCACCAATGTACTGGTGGAAGGAGTACGACACATATAAGGTAGCCACTGTTGCAAATTCAACATCAACAATGCACAAAATCACCTCTAAGCCGTTTGAACTTGAGGATTTTTCGGTTGACCATATGAACGAAGAAGGCATTGCCGCAATGAAAGAGGTTATTAAAACTCTTGAAGATTTGCGTCTGCGTTTTCTTGAAACCAAGGATAAAACTCTGTGGTATACAATCATTCAGTTGCTGCCGAGTTCATATAATCAGATGAGAACCTGCACGCTTAATTACGAAACGCTTTGCAGCATTTACTACGCAAGACGTTCGCACAAACTTGACGAGTGGCACACTTACTGCGACTGGATTCTCGACTTACCGTATTTTAAGGAATTATTCTGCCAAGAGGAAGAAAATGACTAATGGATGAATTTCAGAACTACAACCCACAGCAACCAGGCATATTTTTTCAGCCCCCTATTCAGAATGTGAATCCGCAGGGATATGCCCCACCGCAGCAAAACACTCAGGAGTACCCGGCTTATCAACCTGTTGGGCCGACACAACCTGCGTACGCACCTTATCCGCAACAGGAGTATCCTCAGTTCGGCACTCAGGAATACTATATGCAGCAGATACAGGTTAATCAGATGCGTTCAAAAGAAAAACGCCAGATACTGTCAGCGGGTTTTGCAATCGGCATTACACTTGTTATTAATCTTATTGTGCAGGTTGTGTGTGTGAGTGCACTTGCGTCGGCAGGGCTTGCCACAAAACTCGACACATCGTTTGTATTTCAGCACGCAGGCAATATTATTATCGTTGACCTGCTGGGGCTTGTTATTCCGTTTTTTATAATGTCGCTCATAATGAAAAAGCGGTTTGAAACGCCGATTGTACCCAGCGAAAAAGTCGGTTTTGTCAAAACTTGTGCGTGGGTATCGGCAGGACTTCTGGTATGCCTTGGCGGCAATATCATCACAAATTTTGTTATCAGTCTGTTCAACAATTTTGGCTACGAACTAAAACAGTTTGACTCGCTCTCACCTACAAATCCGTTTGAGTGCGTTCTGCTCGTGCTTTCAACAGCTGTGGCACCTGCAATCTGCGAAGAATTTGCAATGCGTTGTGCATCGCTCGGAATACTAAGGCGGCACGGCAAGGCGTTTGCGGTGGTTGCCGTAAGTATTGTTTTCGGTCTGATACACGGCAATGTAATTCAGTTTGTATTTGCTTTTATAATCGGTCTTATTCTTGCGTACGTAACCATTATGACCGACAGTATTGTGCCTGCTATGCTTATTCACGGACTGAATAACGGTCTGTCGGTAGTTCAGGACATCGTGACCTACGCAGCGGGCAAAGAGGTGGGCGAAACCGTGCTTGGCATACTTATGCTCGTTATCCTCGTATGCGGCGTAATAGGTCTTATCTACCTGGGTGTAAAGCATCAGCTTGTACAGAAAAAAGAACAAAACGAAGTACAGCCGTATCAAATCGGTTTCTTTACAAAACTCGCCCTTCTCATACCCGGACTGTTTATTCCGTTTGCAATCCTTATTGTAGAAACAGCCGCAACGGTTGTGCCTATAAAGTAGTATGACAAACGAATATATGCTCAGGGCTCTCGAACTCGCAAAGCTTTGCGAGGAAGAAGGAGAAGTCCCCGTAGGTGCCGTAATAGTTAAGGACGGCAACATTATTGCCGAGGGCAGAAACAGGCGGGAAAGCGGAAAAAACGCCCTTTATCACGCAGAGATTGAAGCAATAGACAACGCCTGCAAAAAGCTCGGCGGCTGGCGGCTTTCGGGCTGCGATTTGTATGTTACGCTTGAGCCGTGTCCGATGTGTGCAGGTGCAATAATCAATTCGAGAATAAAAACCGTCTATTTCGGTGCGTACGACAGCAAGGCAGGTTCGTTCGGCTCTGTCGAGGACTTCAGCCGTCTGCGTTACAACCACAAGCCCGAAATTATAGGCGGAGTTATGGAAAACGAATGTGAGAAATTACTCACCGAATTTTTTAAAAAAATAAGGGAAAAGAGGAATTAGAATGAAGTTTTACAAATGTTCGCACTGCGGCAACATCATCACCTTTATGGAAAACAAGGGCGTACCCGTAATGTGCTGCGGTCAGAAAATGGACGAAATAATCCCCGGCAGCGTTGACGCCGCTGCGGAAAAGCATGTGCCTGTTATTTCGGTTGACGGCGACTGCGTAACTGTTACAGTAGGGGACGTTGCTCACCCGATGACCGAAGAACATCACATCGCCTGGGTTGTGCTTGAGACTGAAAACGGTTTTCAGAAAGCCGAACTTAACCCAACAGGAACACCCGCTGTAAAGTTTGCACTTGCAGGCGACAAGGCAGTTGCCGCTTACGCATACTGCAACCTTCACGGTCTGTGGAAGGCAGAAGTGTAATAATTACATAAGAAAAATCCCGATGCAGTTTCGCTCTGCATCGGGATTATATTTTTGCCGTTATAAAAGGTTTGCCACTATGTCGCCCATCTGAGAGGTTGTTACAGCCTCAAAGCCTTCCTCGTAAATATCAGGCGTGCGTGCCTTTGTAAGTGCAGTATCAACAGCCTTTTCAATGGCGTCGGCAGCCTCGCTTTCGCCAAAAGTATAGCGAAGCATCATAGCACCTGACAGAATTGTTGCAAGCGGATTAGCCTTGCCCTGTCCTGCAATATCGGGTGCGGAGCCGTGAATAGGCTCGTACAGACCGAAGGTGCCTTCTGCAAGCGATGCGGAGGCAAGCATACCGATTGAACCGCTTATCATCGACGCCTCGTCCGAAAGAATGTCGCCGAAGATATTTGAGGTAACAATCGTGTCAAACTGGTTGGGATTGCGTACAAGCTGCATTGCACAGTTGTCAACATACATATATGAAACTTCAACCTCGGGATAATCCCCTGCCGTTTCTTCCATAACCTTACGCCACAGACGGGAGGAGTCAAGCACGTTTGCTTTATCTACGCAGGTGAGCCTCTTGTCACGCTTCATAGCATACTCAAAGCCCGCCTTCACAATACGCTTGATTTCGGGATAAGTGTAACGCTCGGTGTCATATGCACCGACAACGCCGTTCTCTTCGTACGTTCCTCTGTCGCCGAAATAGATACCGCCGGTAAGTTCACGGACAATAAGAATGTCCAGTCCGTCGCCGATTATCTCCTCTTTAATCGGAGACGCACTCTTAAGCGGTGCAAAAATCTTTGCAGGGCGGAGATTTGCAAAAAGCCCGAGGTCCTCACGGATTGCAAGAAGCCCTTTTTCAGGGCGGTTGTTACCGGGCTGGCTGTCCCACTTCGGACCGCCTACCGCACCGAGAAGAACTGCGTCCGACGCCTTGCA
>SVQF01000016.1 GCA_015065445.1 Oscillospiraceae bacterium
AATAATATTTACGTTGTCCTCAGCACAAAGTCCCGATACTTTTGCAAGTATGCCGACCATATCTTTTCCAACAACAGTTATAACTGCTCTCATAATTATACCTCCATAGTTGTTACAAAATATCATTGAAATTATAGCAGACTGTTATACAATTTTCAAGAAATTATAAAATTTTATTTTAATTTTAATGATAATGTGTTATTATAGTATAAATTATGGGAGGTGTAGATATGAAATATAAAAATATTATTGATATGCACACCCATTCTGACAATTCGTTTGACGGTCATCACTCCTGCGTGTTATTGTGTGAAGGCACGATTGATAACGGCGGCAGAGGAATTGCAATAACCGACCATTGTGATATTGACGACAAGACGTATGATTTCAGGGCTTTTTCATTAAATCAGTATGTTCAGTCATATTCTGCAAAAAAAGCATTTGAAGGCAAAATACTCGTAATGCAGGGTCTTGAACTCGGGCAGGGAATATATGAAAAAGAGAAGTCACTTGACATTCTTGATTCATATAATTACGATTTTATACTGGGTTCAATTCACAATCTTAAAGACACGCCCGATTTTTATTATCTTGATTATAATGATGATAACATAGATGAGTTGCTTTCAAAGTATTTTGAAGCTGAACTTGAACTTGCCGAGTGGGACAAAACAGATTCTCTCGCTCATCTTACTTATCCGCTCAGATACATATGCGGCAGGGATAAGCTTGAAGTTGACCTTGCAAAGTACAGTGAAATTATTGATGCGATTTTTGAAACTCTGATAAAAAACAAAAAATCGCTTGAACTTAATGTTTCGGGACTTTTTACAGAATTCAATAATACTATGCCAACCGTCGAATTAATTAAACGTTATTACGATTTGGGAGGCAGGTACATCACTGTCGGCACAGACTCGCACTATTATAATAAAGTGTGCATCGGCATAGACAGGGGATACGACTTACTTAAAAAATGCGGTTTTTCGGCTTTTACTATCTATAAAAACCGTGAGCCGATTCAAATTGAAATCAGATAGGAGACTTACAAATGGACAGAATACTCAGCATAATCGAAAAGAATCCAAGACTCTCAAACGCAGAAATAGCCGTAATGCTTGGCGAGACTGAGGATTATGTTAAAAATCAGATTAAAACTCTTGAAGAGAGCGGTATTATTAAGGGCTACCGTGCCATTATTGATAAGGATAAAGCTGCTATGCAGAACGTTACGGCACTTATTGAAATTAAGGTTCATCCACGTTCTGACAAGGGCTTTGAGGCAATTGCCGAGAGAATCGCCCGTTTTGATGAAGTTGAAAGCGTATATCTTATGAGCGGCGGCTATGACCTTTGTGCACTTGTTAATAACAAGTCGTTTCAGGAGGTTGCAATGTTTGTTGCACGCAGACTGTCTACACTCGAGGATGTTCTTTCAACAGCAACACACTTTATTCTTAAAAGATATAAGGAGCAGGATGTTATTTTGTTTGAGGCTCCTAAGGACGACAGGGGGAATATCTCACTGTGATAGATTACGATAGATTTTTAAACGACAATCTTGTTCAGGTCAAGCCGTCGGGAATACGTAAGTTCTTTGCAATAGCAGAAGAAATGGATAATGTTATTTCTCTCGGCGTTGGCGAGCCTGACTTTAAAACGCCCTGGCACATTCGCCAAAAAGGTATAGAATACCTTGAGCGTGGCGTTACAAGATATACTGCAAACGCAGGTCTTATTGAACTTAGAAATGAGATTGCAGAGTATTACAAACGCCGTTTTGGACTTGAATACAGCGGAAAAGACGAAGTTCTTGTTACTGTAGGCGGCTCAGAAGGCATAGATATGGCAATCAGAAGTGTTGTACAACCCGGTGACGAGGTTCTTGTTGTTGAACCTTCTTTTGTATGCTACAAACCGATTGTAGAGGTTTCGGGTGGTATTGCAAAGACGATTGTCACCGTTGAAGAAAACGAGTTCCGTCTTATGCCTGATGAACTTGAGGCAGCTATTACCGACAAAACAAAGATGCTCATTTTACCGTATCCAAATAATCCAACAGGCGGAATTATGAGCAGGGATGACCTTCTTGCAATTAAAGATATTATCATTAAACACGATATTCTCGTTCTTTCTGACGAAATATACAGCGAGCTTACATACACCGAAGAAGGTCACACCTCAATTGCGTCGCTTGAAGGAATGCAGGAAAGAACTATTATTATAAACGGTTTTTCCAAAACTTACTCTATGACGGGATGGCGTCTTGGATATGCACTTGGTCCTGCACCGATTATTAAGCAGATGACAAAACTTCATCAGTTTGCTATTATGTCCGCTCCCACAAACTCACAGTACGCTGCAATTGACGCACTCAGAAACGGTGATTACGATATTCAGAAGATGCGTAAAGAATACGATATGCGTAGAAGGTTCATTGTTCAGGGATTCCGTGATATAGGTCTTGATTGTTTTGAACCGAGAGGTGCTTTTTATGCGTTTCCTTGTATAAAATCAACCGGTCTTTCAAGCGATGAGTTCGCAGAGAGACTTATCAAAGCAAAGCGGGTTGCTGTAGTTCCCGGTACTGCGTTTGGCGATTGCGGAGAAGGCTTTATCCGTGTGTCTTATTGTTATTCAATTGATAACATCAAGGAAGCAATCAGAAGAATTGGGGAATTTGTTAAGGAATTAAAGGATGAAAATAAAGACTAAGGCATACGCAAAAATAAATCTGATTCTTGATATTTGCGGCAAACGAACCGACGGTTTTCACGAATTGTTTACTGTTATGCAGAGCGTCAGTTCGTGTGATGTTGTAACGGTTGAAAAGTCAAAGGGGCAGGGAATACGGATTACCTGTAATGATGATGCTATTCCTACCGATGAGAGAAACATAGTTTATAAATGTGCAAAGGCATTTTTTAAAGCAAACAACATTAACCGCTATGGCATTAGCATTGATATTGACAAACGAATTCCACACGAAGCAGGTCTTGCCGGCGGAAGTGCTGACGGCGCTGCTGTACTTGTTGCTCTTAATAAGCTATACAAAACAGACTGTTCTGAAGAATTTCTTTGTACAATAGGTGCAGAAATCGGTGCAGACATCCCGTTTTGTATCAAGGGCGGAACATATCTTGCACAAGGCAAAGGGGAAGTGCTTTCAAAACTAAAACCGCTTCCAAAATGCTATATCGTTCTTGCAAAACCCGATACTGCAGTAAATACCGCTGCAGCTTACAGGTCGTTTGACGAAACCGGTAAAATGCGTACCCCTGATAATTTCGGAATGCTTTGTGCTGTTCAAAGCAGAAATCTTGATGAAATATCGAATAAGCTCGATAATGTTTTTGAACAGTTTATAGAGGTTCCGGCACGTGTGGATATTAAGTCCGTTATGATGCAAAACGGAGCAATAGGTACTTGTATGAGCGGTTCCGGACCAACCGTGTTCGGCATTTTCAAGAACAGGGACAACGCTGAAAAATCCGCTGTTCTGCTTACTCAATTTGCAAAGAATATTATAGTTTGCACGCCTGTTTCAAAAGGCTGCAATATTTATAAAGTAATTGAATAAAATTGTTAAAACCTGCCAATAATCATTTTGAAAGGCAGGTTTTATTAATGAAACGATTTCTTATTTTCGTTCCGATATTTTTGGTGTGTGTTCTAATCATAACTTCTATTACTCCCGTTGTTACAATGAGTGAGAATATAAGTAAAAACGTTTTCAGACTTCACATTATCGCTAATAGCAACAGTGATGAAGACCAGCAGCTTAAACTTTTGGTACGTGACAAGGTGCTGCAGTATTCACAAAACTTGTACTCATCTTGTAAAAGTGTTGAAGATGCGATAAATATTTCTGAAAAACATTTAAGCGATTTAAAAGACGTCGCCCAGAAAACAATTGCTTTTAACGGCCATTCGGAAGAGGCAAAAGTGTTTGTTACTAAAGAATACTTCAGTACAAGACATTATGACGGTTTTACTCTTCCTGCAGGCGAATATAATACGTTAAAGATAGAAATAGGCAATGCAAAAGGACATAACTGGTGGTGCGTAATGTTTCCTACTGTTTGCCTTAGCGGGTGTACAGAGGATTTTGAGGACACTTTGACCGAAGATGAACAAAATATGATTGAATCACGTGGCTACGCCGTAAGATTCAAAGCTGTAGAAATATACGAGAAGGTAAAAAGTCTGCTTTAAATTTACTTCACGCCGATAAAAATATGTTGACATTTAGTTAAAAAATAAATATACTATTAAGTGCAGTTTGCCGGCGTGATGGAATTGGCAGACGTGCCGGACTCAAAATCCGGTCCTGGCAACAGGGTGCGGGTTCGACCCCCGCCGCCGGCACCAAAACATTGTAAATTCTGTTAAAGGAATATACAATGTTTTTTTATTATATTTTAATAATTATATTATTGACATATTAATATTAAGGATTTACAATAAATATGTACTATTTTAAAAGGCGATTATATGAAAACTTATATCAGATTTATTGCAATTTTAATAGTTATAATAACAGTATTGTCATTTCCTTTGCATGCTTTTGCGGTAATGAATAACAATACTGATTTTTCTGCGTTTGGCGAAACGCTGTACTCAACAGTTAATGCCTTTGAAACAGACAGGACTGACTGTAAAGAAGATAACAAGGTAACTATTATTGCTAATTCTACCGATGCAAAAATCTATATTTCGTCACCGAGTTTGTATTATCGCATAACTGAGTATAATATTCTTCGGTTGAGATGGGAAAATGTTGAGTTTACCAACAACACCAATTGTCTTACTGTTAAAGGTCTTTTGCCTTATAGTTTTCATACTTACCGCATATATGCTGCCGATAAGTATATCGGCAAGTACTCGTTTATCACTAAGCCTGAAAATATAGACAGAACAAAACTTGACTTTTCAAAAAAAGAGGTCAAAATCAGGTGGACGAATCCGTCAAATTACTTTACCGAAATTTATAAAAAAACAGGCGACAGTAAATGGAAACTAATTGATACAGTAAAGGCGAATATGTATACCGATACTGATATTGAGCCTGATAATCACTACACATACAGAATTAGATATGTGTGCAGGACTAAGAGAGATAAACTTTACTCTCAGTTCAGCGAGTTTGACGAAATATATGTTCCTGTTGAAATCAATAATATTCTTGAGATTAACGGTTACATAATAATCAGACAGAACGATCCTCTTAACAAAACTATCCCTTATCCATATAAAGATAACGGTAAAACTATCGGTTCAAGCGGATGCGGTGCGTGTGCGTCACTTATGATTATCCGTAATCTTACCGATTATGAGCCTACGCTTGAATCTTACGTAGAAAAACTAATTGAAATAGGTGCAAGAGCGTCATACGGTAATGATATTAATAAAATTTCGGAATATCTTAATTCCGAGTACAATATTGATTACACATGCACTAAAAGTGTTGATAAGTTGAAAAAGCACCTTAAAAGCGGCGGAATGGCGATTGCACACGTAGGCTCAAAAAAACTTTTTGCTAAAGCAGGACACTTTGTTGTAGTTGCAGGAATAGTTAAAGATGAAGAAGAAAATGAACGGGCAATCATACTTGACCCGTCTTTCAAACCGAGTAAATATCAAAAACAAAAAAGAATTGACGCCGGCATTGAATATTCAGAAGACGGCATTGTTACCGCACCTTTTGAAACGCTGCTTGACGACTGCAAGGACGAATACTTTACTCTATACACTGCAAAGTAGGTGATTTTATGATTAATATAACTCCCGAAACCACGCTCAAAGACGCAATGATTAACCCGATGGCTAAAGACGTTATAGAAAAACTTATGCTTTCACTTCGTCTGCCTACGGATTTACCTTCAAAAAATGCTGTTTTCGGCAAAATAAAGTTTAAGACACTTACTAAACTTACTGCAGGTCTCTTGAATAAAGAAACTATTCAGACTATCTGTAATATGCTCAATCTTGAAAAAGACGAAGTGATTACAGATGAAGGCATTCTTGAAGAAAAATGGTGGAAAGAGGCTGTAGTTTATCAAATATATCCCAGGTCGTTTTACGACAGTAACGGCGACGGAGTAGGAGATTTAAGAGGCATTATTGAAAAGCTTGATTACCTCAGCGATTTGGGTATCACAGCTATCTGGTGTTCGCCTTTTTACGATTCACCTAATGATGATAACGGATATGATATTCGTGATTATAAAAAGATAATGACTGAATTCGGCACGATGGACGATTTTGACATATTGCTGAGTGAAATCCATAAGCGTGGAATGAAGCTTATAATCGACTTGGTTGTAAATCACACAAGTGATGAACACGAATGGTTTGTTGAGGCTCAGAAGTCTAAGGACAACCCGTATCACGATTATTACATATGGCGTGACGCTACTGACGGCAATGTTACTCCTCCTAACAACTGGGCGAGCCTGTTTAAAGGTTCAGCCTGGAATTACTACGAGAGCGTTGACCAATGGGCACTTCATCTGTTCACTAAAAAGCAGATGGACTTAAACTGGGAAAATAAAAAAGTCCGTGAAAGCGTGTACGAAATGATGCTCTGGTGGCTTGACAAGGGCATTGACGGTTTCAGAATGGACGTTATTAACTTCATCAGTAAAACTGACGGTTTGCCCGATGCTAACGCATTTTTGGGTATGCTTACCGGCTTCAAAGGTGCTGAATATTATTTTTACGGACCTAAACTTCACGATTATCTCAGGGAAATGCGTGAAAAAACATTCGGGAATTACGATGTTTACACTGTCGGTGAATGCGGCGGTGCGGGCATAGAAATGGACAAAATGCTTACCGCTGATTTCAGGGGCGAGCTTGACACAGTATTTAATTTCGACTTTCTTATTAATCAGGGTCATACTGACTATGACACGTATACATATGATTTGTATAAAGTAATGCTCGAATTTGAGAGGTTTCAGACAGGTTATACAAATCACTGCTGGCCAGCTGTTTTCTTTGAGAATCACGATAACCCCCGCATAGTATCAAAGGTTGATAAAACAGGTGCTTACAGGGAAGATATTTCAAAGGTTTGTGCTTTAATCGAAATGACACTCAGAGGTACACCGTATATATATCAGGGTCAGGAAATAAGTATGGGCAACGGCGACTTTGAATGTATTGAGGAGATTAATGACCGTGAGGCACTTGGTCACTATAATGAACTTGTGTCTAAAGGAAAAAGCAAAGAAAAAGCTTTTTTACGTGCTAAAACCGGTACAAGAGATAATGCAAGAACTCCGTTTCAGTGGTCTGACTCTGAAAATGCAGGTTTTACAACAGGTACACCGTGGCTGCGTATAACGTCTGATTACAGGCGTTATAATGCAGAAGACGAGATGAACAGGGCAGACAGCGTGTATAATTTTTATAAAAAAGCTATTGCACTCAGGAAATCTCATAAAGCCCTTGTTTATGGTGAGTTTAAGCGAGTAAGCGATGTTGCGTCACCTGTTTTCTGCTATTTCAGAAAGTATAATGATGAGCTCTATTATGTTGAACTTAATCTTGGTAACAAGCCTCAGCAAAAGCCGATTTATACAGAAGACCTTGAACTATTACTTTCAACCAAAGACTCAAGATGTGATACTCTCAGAGCGTTTGAAGGGAATATTTATAAGATTGGATAATTAAATTTTTCTTGACATTAAGTATAAAATACATTAATATATTTAATGATGTGCTGGTGTGGCGAAATCGGCAGACGCAAGGGACTTAAAATCCCTCGGTAGCAATACCGTACCGGTTCAAGTCCGGTCACCAGCACCATAAAGCGAGAATGTGAAAACATTTTCGCTTTTTTTATAAAAAGTATTGACAACGGATTTAATATGTGTTATATTATCAACAGTTAGCAGTGGCTAACTTAATTCTTTGTCATATAGTTAGTTTATGCTAACGATTTTCCCCTAATTCCTTATTCCTTATTCCTAATTTTTCAATTAGTTAGCCACGCTAACATGATAGGAGAAATTCACAATGAATAAAGTTACGCTTAAAATTGACGGTATGATGTGCTCAATGTGTGAGGCACATATTAAAGACGTTATCAGAAGGGAAGTACCACAGGCTAAAAAGGTTACTTCATCAAGAAAAAAAGGCGAATCAACTTTTTTGATTGACGGTAGCTTTGACGAAAGTAAACTAAAAGACGCCATTAAAAATACCGGATACGAACTTAACGGCATATCATCAGATGAGTACAAGAAAAAAGGCTTATTCAGTAAAAAAACCTGAGATTAAAATCTCAGGTTTTTTAATTTACTACATTTTGCGGATGTCCTTCAATAAAAGCTTTAAGATTTTCTTCAAGAATTGTTATAAGTCGTGCTCTTGTTTCAGTTGCCGCCCAGGCGATATGAGGTGTTATAATGCAGTTTTTTGCGTTAAGTAGGGGATTATCCTCGCTTGGAGGCTCAGTACTGAGTACATCTACACACGCAGCTTTTAATTTACCGCAGTTCAATGCATCGGCAACTGCATTTTCATCAAGGACAGGTCCTCTCGACGTGTTAATCAGAAAAGCACCGTCTTTCATTAATGATATTGTTTTATTATTTATCAGATATTTAGTATCTTCATTCAGCGGACAGTGACAGGTGACTATATCGCTCTGTTTGAGAAGTTCTTCGAGTGAAACAAATTTAACATTATCGTCTACGGATGGGTGGGGCGTATTGGCAAGCACTTTCATGCCAAAAGCATTTGCGATTTTTGCCACTCTTTTACCTATAGAACCATAACCGATAATTCCTATAGTTTTGCCGTCAAGTTCTTCAAGTGGCTCTTTCCAAAAACAAAAATCCGGACACCTGCACCACTCACCGTTATGAACTGCATCACTGTGCAGAGAAACTTTGTTAGTTACTTCAAGAATAAAAGAAAATACAAGCTGAGCAACTGCGTTGGTAGAGTAAGCCGGTATATTTGAAACAACAATGTTTCTTTTCCGTGCCTCTTTTATATCAATTACATTGTAGCCGGTTGACTGCAGACCAACATATTTAAGATTTGGCAATTTGTCGAGCATCTCGTTTGTAATAACTGATTTATTAATAATAATACAATCTGCATCCTTTGCTCTTTCAACGATTTCGTCAGGGTTTGTACGCTCATATACAATGAATTCACCGTATTTATTAAATGAGTCCCAGCTGAGGTCACCACGGTTTGTTGAATATCCGTCAAGGTTAACTATTTTCATAAACTCACCTCACTGTGTAAATTATAGTACATATAAAAAATTAAATCAATAAATTATTGAAAGATTAACAAATATAGGCTATAATTAATACATAGTTATTAATGGTGATACAAATTGAAAAAATTACTATTAGTAATATTATTCGTCTGCTCATTAATCGGTTGCACTTCAAATTACAGTACTGTAAACAAGTCTTTAAACACCTCGACTTCCAGGTACACCGTTGTAATTGACGCAGGTCATGGAGGTAAAGACGCCGGAACAATAGGTGTTGACTCAACGCCCGAAAAAATAATTAATCTTTCAGAGGCGTTAATACTTTACGATTACCTTATGGTATGCGGAATTGACGCAATGCTAATCAGAACAGGGGATTACGAATACTATCCTGATAACAATCGCAGCCGCTCCGACCTTTACAACAGGCTTGATTTTGTAAATTCGGTAAGCAACAGTATGCTTATATCCATTCATCAAAATCACTTTGATAATGAAAACGAGTGGGGCTGCCAGGTCTGGTACTCTCCAAATGACAAAGAAAGTAAAGTAATTGCTGATAATATTCTGAAAAGTGTTAAATTAAATCTTCAGCCTGATAACAAAAGAGAAAATAAAGAATCTGACAACAGTTATTACATTTTGTATAATGCAAAAGTTCCTTCTGTTATGGTTGAATGCGGATTTATGAGCAATCCAAAAGAAAACGAACTGTTAAAAAACAAAGAATATCAAAAGGATTTTGCCTTCTCAATACTGACAGGCATATGCGGTGAAGTATAATGGCTAAGAATAAATCTGTTTATGTATGCAGCGAATGCGGTTATGAAAGTGTAAAGTGGTACGGTAAGTGTCCTCAGTGCGGCGAATGGAACACTATGGAAGAGCAGGCACCTGTCTCTGCCGGTAAGAAAAGCAGCACAAGATCTTCAAACGCTGTGGCATCAGTCAAAAGACTCTCTGAAATAAGCAGCGACATTGAAAAGAGACTTATGTCAGGCACGGAAGAGTTTGACCGTGTTTTAGGTGGCGGAATTGTAGAGGGAAGTCTTATTCTTCTGAGCGGAGACCCGGGAATAGGTAAATCAACAATTCTTCTTCAGATTTGTCAGAAACTTGGTGAAAAGCACCCGATTTTATATATCAGCGGTGAGGAATCTGCACGGCAAATTAAACTGAGAGCAAACAGGCTTGGCGTTGACACTGAAAACCTGTTCGTTTTAGCCGAGACAGATGTAGCAACAATTGTTGAGACAATTAAAATTGAAAAACCCGATATGGTTATAATTGACTCAATACAGACTATGATGCTTGACGATTTATCGTCGAATGCAGGTAGCGTTGCACAGGTTAGGGAATGCACAAACATTTTTATGCACCTTGCAAAAAGTTACGGAATTCCGATATTTATCGTTGGACACGTTAATAAAGACGGGGCAATTGCAGGTCCAAAAGTTCTTGAACATATTGTTGATACAGTGCTGTATTTTGAGGGCGAACGTAATTATTCGTATAGAATTTTACGTTCTGCAAAGAATCGATTTGGTTCAACAAACGAAATTGGTGTGTTTGAAATGACGCAGGAAGGACTGAAAGAAGTTCAAAACCCTTCGCTTTTAATGCTTTCCGGCAGACCAAAGAACACAAGTGGCACCTGCGTTGCATGTACAATGGAAGGCTCAAGACCGATACTTGCAGAAGTACAGGGGTTGGTAACTGCGTCCGGATTTGGAACTCCACGCAGAATGAGCACGGGATTTGACTATAACAGAATGAGTATGATTATCGCAGTGCTTGAAAAACGTGCAGGCTACTTTTTTAACGGTATGGACTCTTATCTTAATGTTGTAGGCGGATTAAAACTTTATGAACCGGCTGCAGACTTAAGCGTAGCTATGGCACTACTTTCATCACTTAAAGATGCTGTGGTTAACGAAAACACACTCGCATTTGGTGAAATAGGACTTGCAGGGGAGATAAGAGCAGTAAATAACTGTGAGCAAAGAATTCAGGAGGCAGCCCGACTTGGTTTTACAAAATGTGTAATACCGTTTCACAATTATAAATCGCTTTCAAAATCTCTGAAAACAAATGTAGATATTATTCCTGTAAGAACGATAAGGGCAGCATTCGAAGCGGTAACAGAATAATTTTAAGTTGCAGAAGTACTGAAACGGATTCTTAGTTACAATGTACTTCTGCTTTTTTAACTTGCAGGGTAGAAAACCACATACTGAAAAATATTAACAATTTCGCAAAATTAATATTTTGCGAAGTATAGGGGGAGTTTTAGTTACAATTTAAATATAATAATAAGTTTTTTTGCAAATATGCTTAAAACCGCATTATTACTTATTATTTGACTTTCATTTGTTTTTGTTGCTCTGCTTTGGAGCGATTTAAATTATTCTGAATGATGAAATGTTTTATATTAATTACGCCATTCGATAATGCGTGACCAAAAAATGATAATTAGCATTTTGAAATACGTATCCCTTAATTAAATTACGCAAAGGATTTGTAATATTTTTGAGCGTAATATTTCTTTATCTTTTGATTTGAATAGTATTAATATATCACTATATTATGTTATCACTATGAGTTATATTATTTATTTTATAATTAACACTTGCAATTGTTCGTTCCCTTTGGTATTATTAACTTAAATTAATTAAAAAGTTTTGCGAAATTATTATAGAGGTGTCACCTATTGAAACGAGAAGATTTTTATAAATTACCGCAACTTGTTCAAGATTATCTTATTTATATTGAAGCTATTAAGGGACACAGTTCGCTCTCGGTTACCGAATACGCCAACGATTTAAAGAATTTCTTTATATTTATGGCGAAACAAAAAAATCTTGTCCCCTCCTCATTTGATGACGGAGATATTGATTTAACTGTTATTGATATAAATTTTATTAAGCAAATTACTCTTAATGACGCATATCAGTATGTAATTTATTGTCGGAACGTAAGGAAAAATAATGAGGCGACAAGAGCTCGCAGAATAGTTTCTATAAGACGTTTTTTCTCTTATCTGACTGATAATTTAGGACTTCTTGCAGTAAATCCAATGAAGAATCTTGACACGCCTAAAATTAAGAAGTCCCTTCCTAAATATCTCACTTTAGACGAAGCAAATAAGCTGCTTTCTGTTATTGACGGCAAGTATAAAGAGCGTGACTATGCAATAATTACGCTATTTCTAAATTGCGGTATGCGTCTTAGCGAGTTGATTTCAATTGATTATACCGATATTCGTTCGGATAATTCTCTTGTAATTACCGGTAAAGGCAATAAAGAACGCACTGTATATCTGAATTCTGCTTGCGTAGATGCAATCAAGGAATACAGAAAAGTGCGTCCTAATGACGGTGTTAAAGACAGAGCGTTATTTCTTAGTGCAAGAAATCAGCGAATGAATCCACGCACTGTTGAGATTATGGTAAATAAATATCTTGAAAAAGCAGGACTTGGAGGTCGAGGATTGTCCGTACATAAGCTCAGGCATACTGCAGCAACTCTTATGTACCAGCACGGAAACGTTGATGTTTTGCTTTTAAAAGACATTTTAGGACACGAAAACCTCGGAACCACGGAGATTTATACGCACATTTCGTCAGATGCTTCACGTGCTGCAATAGAGTCAAATCCCCTTGCACATAACAAGCCGCCTAAAGGGTGATAATTGCTTTTAACAAGTAAACCAATAGCGAATTAATAAATGATATCAAAACCACTGCTAAAGCGTACTTAATGTACTGCTTTAGCAGATTTTTTGTATCTGTTTTAGTTATAGAAGTCTGCTTACCTGAAGTACAGTCAAGAATGTGTTTACTGAGCTTTGAACTTACGCTTATAGACAAAATTAACACGGTGACAAACGCTGCACCTTCGGGAATTATTATTATAAGTGAATAGCCAATGCCTTTTACAGAAAAAGTGCTGATAAAATAAGAAATTTTTATTGAAAGCGATACACCTATTAAAAACGGAATAGCATTAATCACCGGATAGCCGATAAGACACATACCTAACAGAACGGCAATTGCAAACACTGAAATATACAAAGCAAGATTATTTATAAATATTGCTGAAAAATCGTTGCTTTTTATTATAAACAATGATTTGAGAATTCGTAAGAAGCTGCTGTTTGTACGATATATATTGAGCGAAAATGTACCAAGCAGCAAACCTGCAACGTAAAATACAGTAGGATAAACTATATCTTTTTCATGGGCTATAACATCAAGAACTGAGGAAAAGCTGAAGTCTTTGCTTATTTTCATTATTTAATCCTCAGTTTTTTTGATTTTTCACTCGTAAGATAGCCGATGACTAATCCTGTCAGTATTACAAGTACAGATTTAATGCAAAAAAATATGAATTCGTTTTCATTAAATATTACATTTAGTAGACTGTACAGAATTAGAGGAATCTGAGCAAACGCACCAAGCAACGCTCCGTTATTCTTAATTCCGATAACTGATATAAACGATGTTATTGCAGCAGTTATAACGGATATAATAATTGTTAAATAAATATTATATTTTGTATCCAAATCAAGTGCATAGGCTAATTTGCTAAAAACATAACTCAGTAATAGCAGTGATATTATAGCACTGAATATTACCTTTAGTATATATTTTAACAAAACGTTGTTTTTTCCAAAATCTGTTTTTTTCATAAAAAATCCCCCGATATTCAATAATGAATATTCGGGGGATTAATTAATTATTACATTATTTTTCGATTTTTTCTTCTGCTTCTTTTGCAGAATCAGAAATCTTAGGCGTATCCTTTGACTTTTTATCTTTTTTTGATTTTGCGGCTTCACGTGCAGCTTCAACTTCTTTTCTGTGCTGTTCTGTCTTAGTAACGTTAGTGTTAACAGCCCATCTCTGAAGTTTCATTTTTGTTCTGTCAGCACCTGTTTCAATAACAATGTCGTTTTCACGGATTGTAACAACCTTACCGCAAATACCGCCAATGGTAATAATTTCATCGCCGATTTCGAGTGCAGAACGCATTTCCTGCTCTTCCTTCTGACGTTTTTTCTGAGGTCTTATCATCATAAAATACATAAGACCAACAAGAATAACCATAAGAATTATTGATGAATATGGGCTTGCAGCAGAACCCTGTGCTGCCTGAAGTAAAAATGTATTAATCATTTTTGTTACCTCCAAATTAAATTAACATAAATAATTATATAGTAAAACAACTAATATTGCAAGAACTATTTTAAATTCTTGTGTCAAGCAATTCGGTGTATTCGTTTTTATATTCTGTAAACGAGCCGTTTTCAAGATTATCACGAATCTCATGCATAAGATTATTATAGAAATGAAGATTGTGAATTACCGAAAGACGCATTGCAAGCATTTCGTTTGCTTTAAACAAATGCCTAATATATGATTTTGAATAGTTTTTACAGGTTGAACAATTGCATGTGTCGTCGATTGGAGTACTGTCACAGGAATATTTTGCATTATTTATGTTAATAATTCCTTTTTTAGTAAAAAGCTGACCGTGACGTGCGTTGCGTGACGGCATCACGCAGTCAAAAAGGTCAACTCCCCTACTGACGCCTTCAAGAATATTGCCGGGAGTTCCTACGCCCATTAGATACCTCGGCTTGTTTTCGGGGGTGTACGGTTCAACAGCACTAATAATACGGTACATATCTTCCTTAGGCTCGCCGACGGCAAGTCCGCCGATTGCATAACCGTCAAGGTTGAGTTTAACAATTTCTTTCATATGTTCAATTCTTAAATCGTCATATGTACAGCCTTGATTAATGCCAAACAGTAATTGCTCTTTATTGATTGTTTGAGGAAGTGAATTAAGTCGTTCCATTTCTGCCTTACAGCGTTCAAGCCATCTTAGAGTTCTTTGACATGATTCTTTCGCATAGTCGTATTTAGCGGGATTCTCAACGCATTCGTCAAACGCCATTGCAATAGTTGAGCCAAGATTAGACTGAATCTGCATACTTTCCTCCGGGCCCATAAAGATTTTTCGTCCGTCAATATGAGAATTAAACGTTACGCCCTCTTCTTTAATCTTGTTCAGTTTGGCGAGCGAAAACACCTGAAAACCGCCCGAATCTGTTAAAATAGGTCTGTTCCAGTTTGTAAACCTGTGTAACCCTCCCATTTCTTTTACGAGTTCATCTCCGGGTCTGACGTGCAGATGATAAGTGTTGCAAAGCATTATCTGAGCACCGACATCTTCTAAATCTCTTGTTGAGAGACCGCCTTTGATTGCTGCAGCAGTTGCAACATTCATAAAACACGGAGTTTGAACAGTTCCGTGAACCGTTTCAAACACAGCACGTCTTGCAAATCCTTCTTTTTTAATAACAGTAAAATTCATATTAAGTCCTATCTAATAAACATAGCGTCGCCAAACGAAAAGAATCTGTATTTTTCATTAACAGCAACACGGTAAGCGTTCATAATATTGTCATAACCTGCCAAAGCACTCACAAGCATAATCAGTGTGCTTTCGGGCAGATGAAAGTTAGTAATCAAAGCGTCTACACATTTAAAATTATAACCCGGATAAATAAAAATACTTGTGTCGCCTTCATCTTCACAAATGCAGCCGTGCTTTGTGGCAACGGATTCAAGAGTTCTTGTACTTGTTGTACCGACGCTTATTATTCTGCCTCCGTTTTTCTTAACCTCATTGATTACAGACGCTGTTTCCTTTGAAATGTGATAGTGTTCGCTGTGCATTTTGTGTTTTGTAACATCGTCCACTTTGACAGGTCTGAATGTACCGAGACCAACGTGAAGCGTTACATAGCAGACTTTTACGCCCATATTCATTATTTTTTCAAGTAGTTCCTCGGTAAAATGGAGTCCTGCAGTAGGTGCAGCCGCAGAGCCAAGTTCACGTGAATATACCGTCTGGTATCTTTCTCCGTTTTCAAGTTCTGCAGTGATATAAGGCGGCAAAGGCATTTTTCCTATTCTGTCAAGAATATTATAAATTTCTTTAGAATCACAGTTAAATTGAATTAATCTGTTGCCATCTTCTGTTATGTCACACACTGTGCAGTCGACCAAGCCTTCGCCAAACACAAATTCTGTACCTATTTTTGCACGTTTGCCGGGCTTACAAAGACATTCCCACACATTATTTTCTTTTTGTTTAAGAAGTAAGAATTCAACAACTGCACCGGTTTCTTTCTTAACTCCGTAAATTCGTGCAGGAATAACCCTTGTGTCATTAAGAACAAGACAGTCGCCCGGGTTAAGATAATCTGTTAAATCCCTGAAAACTCTATGTTCTATTTTGCCGCTCTCTTTATCGAGAACCATAAGTCTTGACGCATCACGGGGCTCAATCGGAGTCTGAGCAATCAATTTTTGTGGAAGTTCATAGAAAAAGTCCGATGTTTGCATTAATATTCTCCAAATTTTTTAATTGACATAAATATATAATAAGTGCTATTATATAATATAATAATTTGTATATAGTATGTGCTTGCGGTTATGTTCATATATTATATTGCAAATGTTTTAAGATTACAAGTGCTATAAGGAGAAAAAGTATGAAAAAATTTAACGTTGGTGTTGTAGGTGCAACCGGTATGGTTGGTCAGAGGTTTATGACACTGCTTGAAAATCATCCTTGGTTTAACGTTGTTGTGCTTGCAGCATCTTCGAGAAGTGCAGGCAAAACTTATGAAGAGGCTATCGGTTCAAAATGGTGTATGGACACACCTCTTGCCGATAAATATAAAGATATGGTCGTTCTCGACGCAGAAAACGATATTGACAAAATCACCGATATGGTTGACTTCGTATTCTGTGCTGTTAATATGAAAAAAGACGAAATCAAAGCTCTTGAAGAGAAGTATGCAAAGCACGAATGCCCTGTTGTTTCAAACAATTCTGCTCACCGCTTTACAGACGATGTTCCTATGGTTGTTCCTGAGCTTAACGCTGAACATATCAATATCATCCCCGCTCAGCGTAAAAGACTCGGTACAAAACGTGGATTTATTGCTGTAAAGTCCAACTGTTCTCTGCAGTCATACGTGCCTGCTCTCTTCCCTCTTCACGAAAAGTTTGGTGTTAAAGACGTGCTTGTCTGCACATACCAGGCAATCAGCGGTGCAGGTAAAACATTTGAAACCTGGCCCGAAATGATTGACAACGTTATTCCGTATATCGGCGGTGAAGAAGAAAAGAGCGAGAAAGAACCTCTTAAACTCTGGGGTAAAATCGAAGGAGACAAGATTGTTTCAGCAGATAAGCCTAACTTTACTGCTCAGTGCATAAGAGTTCCTGTTTCTAACGGACATCTCGGTGCAGTATTTGTAAACTTTGAAAAAAAGCCGTCTGCAGATGAAATGATTGAAATCTGGGATAACTTCAAAGGCAGAGCACAGGAACTTGAATTACCTTCTGCTCCTAAGAAGTTCCTTCACTACTTCACAGAGCCGGACAGACCGCAGATTAACTCAGAAAGAAATCTTGAAAACGGTATGGCTGTTTCAATAGGCAGACTTCGTGAGGATACACAGTATGATTACAAATTTGTTTGCCTGTCGCACAACACGCTCAGAGGTGCCGCAGGCGGTGCTGTTCTTCTTGCAGAACTTCTTGCTGCAGAAGGATATATGGACTAAACACATTATTTAGGAATAAGGAGAATTTGTTATGAAGACACCCGTATTTACAGGTTCAGCAGTTGCTATCATCACACCTATGAATGATGATTTTACAGTAAATTACGATGAATTTAAGAAGTTTATAGACTGGCAGATTGACAATGGCACGGACGCTATTGTAATTTGCGGTACAACAGGCGAATCATCAACATTAAGCACTAAAGAACACCTTGAAGCTATAAAATTCTGTATTGATTATGTTGACCACAGAGTTCCTGTTATTGCAGGTGCAGGTTCAAATAATACTCAATACGGCGTTGATATGGCTGTTAAGTGCTGCGAATACGGTGCAGACGCCATCCTTCTTGTTACACCTTACTATAACAAATGTACTCAAAAGGGTCTTATCAAGCATTACACAATGTATCACGACGCAACAAATGTGCCGATTATTCTTTATAATGTTCCTTCAAGAACAGGTGTGAATATTACTCCCGAAACTTGCAAAGAACTCTCTAAACTTCCGAGAATCAACGGCATTAAGGAAGCTTCGGGTAATATTAGCCAGATAATGAAAGTCCGTGCTCTCTGCGGTGACGAACTAAATATCTGGAGCGGTAATGACGACCAGATTCCTGCAGTAATGGCTTGCGGCGGCAAGGGTGTAATTTCTGTACTTGCTAATGTATGCCCTCAGGAAACTCATGATATGGCTATGGCTTATCTTGACGGTAATGCTGCAAAATGTACTGATATGATGGCTGAGTATCTTGAACTTGCAAACGCTATGTTTGTTGAAGTAAACCCCATCCCTGTAAAAGCAGCTTGCAATATGATGGGCTGGAATGCAGGTCCTTGCAAGATGCCCCTTTGTGAAATGACAGAAGAGCACACTGCATATGTTGAAGATGTAATGAAGAGATACGGCTTAATAAAATAATTAACTGAGGAATAATAATGATAAAGATTGTTTTAACAGGTGCCTGCGGCAAGATGGGTAAAGTTATTGCAAGTGTTGTATCTGCTCGCAGTGACTGTAAAATCGTTGCAGGTGTGGACAAATATAACGACGGCAACTGTTCTTTTTCCGTTTATGAGTCGTTAAACGACGTAAGCGAGGAAGCAGATGTAGTCATTGACTTTTCAAACCCTTCACTACTTGACGATTTACTTTCTTACTGTACAGCAAATAAAACAGCTGTAGTTATTGCTACTACCGGTTATGATGACTGTGAGAAGAAAAAGATTACTGACGCAGCTGAAAAATGCCCTGTGTTCTTCACATACAATATGAGTATAGGAATTAATCTTCTTGCTAATCTTGCTAAAAAGGCTGTAAGTGTTCTTGGTGACGAATTTGATATAGAAATCGTTGAGCAGCATCACAATCAGAAGATTGACGCACCGTCAGGCACTGCATTAATGCTTGCAGATGCAATAAGCGAAGAAATCGACAGGCCAATGAAATATGAGTACGACCGTCACTCAAAACGAGAAAAAAGAGCCAAGAATGAAATTGGTATTCACTCAATCCGTGGCGGCACAATCGTAGGAGAACACGAGATTATTTTCGCAGGAAGAGACGAGAATATAACGCTTTCTCATTCTGCACGCAGCAAAGAGATTTTTGCTGTAGGTGCTGTTAACGCTGCTGTTTTTATGGCTGACAAGTCAAACGGTATGTACGATATGGGAGAACTTGTAAAATAAAGATTTAGGGGGCTATTGAAATATAGCCCCAAACTTTTATATTATGACAAACGAACAAAAGTTTTTTTTAGAACTGATTAAATCACATCTGAATAACGCCGTCCCCCCAGCTCCGAATAATATAAATTATTCAGAGCTTTTTAAGGTTTGCGAAATTCAGAATATGACAGCTATTGCAGCTGTTGAATTAAAGAAACTTAGTGATGACGTCAGACCTTCAAAAGAAGACTTTTCCCCTTTTAATCAGGTTCTTGGACTTACATTACAGAGTTATGAATATAAAGAAAACGGAATCAAACTTGTTGAAAAGACGCTGAATGAACTAATGATTAAGCATACCTTTATTAAAGGTGCGGCACTAAGACCTCTTTTCCCTGTTCCCGAACTAAGAACAAGCGGCGACACTGACGTAATAGTTGACAGTGACAGACTTGAAGAAATAAGTACGCACCTTAAAAATGAAGGATTTGAGGAAATACATTCTACCGATATAGAAGTAGATATGAGGTATCTTGGCGAAGAGTACGAAATTAAAACTGTATACGACAGCATTAACGACAAAACAAAAGCTTACTTTGCCAATCCGTTTAACGAAAACCTGACTGATGCTAATGGGTGCAATTATACGCTTAAACCGCTTTGTCATCTTATTTATCTTACCTGCCATATACTTAAGCACTTCAAGTCAGGAGGTGCAGGGGTGAGACAATTTGCAGACATTGATGTAATAATTCGAAATGCAGACATCGATTTGAGCGAATATTTAAGCACTTGCAAATCGCTTGGAATTGAAAAATCTGCTAATATTATATTATCAGTCACAAAAAAGTATCTCGGTACTCCTATTGATACGGAATACCGCATTGACGAAGAAACTGCCGCTACGCTTGAAAACGTTATTATGAACGGCGGAGTCTTCGGCTACGGCATAGGTAATATTGGTACAACCAGACTAATGCGTACTATGAATAAAAGCGGTGACAACACCGGATTTGCCTCAGTAAAAGCCGTATTTGGTCTTTTTGCAGTTGATAAAGATTATCTTTACAGTCGATATAAATACGCACGTAAACACCATATCCTGCTGCCTGTAGCCTACTTTTCACGCTTGTTTGACGCTGTTTTTAAAAGAGGCAAGCGAAATGCAAAACATATAAAATCAATGTTTACCGACCGTAAGATTGCCTCTCAGCTCAGCGAATTACTGAATGAACTTGATATAAAATAAACCCGAAATCACTTGTTGATTTCGGGTTTTACTAATTATGCAAAGAAGTTTTTGATTCCGCCGTTCATCCATCCCGGGATGTCAATTTGCTGCGGACAGTGGGTTTTACATTTACCGCAGTTAATGCATTCGCTCGCTTTTCCATCAATTGACGCATACTGACTCCGCACCTCGTCCATCGAGGCGTCGCCATTTTTGAACTTATTATAAGTTGCAAAAATCGTACTGATTTTTATTCCCTTCGGACAGTCGGCACAGTAATCACACCCTGTACACGGAATAATATCGTTCTTATTAATGATTGCCGCTGCATTGTAACATATATTCATTTTTTGTTCATCAAACGGTACGAAATCAGTAAGGGTATCAATATTATCAAGCATCTGCTCAGGTGCGTTCATACCGCTGAGAATTGTAAGAACATTATCAAAACTTGCGTTATAGCCCATTCCCCAAGACGCTACTGACTTGTCGGGTTCGGCTTTTTTAAAGATTTCCTGCACTGCTTTAGGCGGATTAGCAAGTTTACCGCCTCTGAGCGGTTCCATAATGATAACGGGAATGCCTGCTTTTTCAAGAATTTCGTACTGTTCTTTAGACTTGTAGTTTTTCCAGTCAAGATAATTCATCTGAATCTGAGCAAAATCCCAATCGTGAGCAGCAACAATTTCTTCAAGACAGTCAAGCGTTCCGTGGAAAGAAAAGCCGAAATACTTAACTTTACCCTCTTTACGCTTTTGCTCAACAAAATCAATTGCACCGAATTTTTTAGCTTTCTCCCAGTTGCCTTTATCAAGAGAGTGAAGAAGATAAAAATCAAAATAGTCTACACCACATCTTTTAAGCTGTTTGTTGAAAATTTTTTCAAGATCGCTTTCTTTAAAACAAACCCACATAGGCATTTTGTCAGCAAGATAATAAGTGTCACGAGGATACTTTTTAAGAGCAGAGCCAATAAATGCTTCGCTCTTGCTTGCGTGATAGATATACGCTGTATCAAAATAGTTAACACCGTTCTGATAAGCCAAGTCGACAAGTTCCTGACCTTTTTTGTAGTCAATCATAGGATTTGCTTCACGTTTAAGCGGAGTTTTGCAGGGTAAACGCATTGTGCCGAGACCAAGACGGGATACCTCAATATCCTTGAATTTTACTCTGTCAATCATAATAATTCCCCTATCAAATTAAATTTTTTATTCCTTAGTCCAAGTTACGCCCTGTGGTGTATCTTTTAAAATAATTCCTTTTGCCTTGAGTTCGTCTCTGATTCTGTCTGCAGTTGTCCAGTCCTTATTCTTTCGTGCCTGCTGACGTTCTTCAATAAGAGCTTCAATTTCGCTGTCGAGGTCATTTGACTGTCTGTTATAAAGTATGCCGAGTACGTCACAGAGTTCGTCAAAAAGTTTTGCTGCAGTTTCGCACACTTCTTTAGAAACCGGTTTGTCAAGAATTTTTGTGTTAATGTCCTTTACGAGTTCAAACACGGCAGCAAGACCGTCGGCTGTGTTGAGGTCGTCGTCCATTGCTTCAATGAACTGCTGCTTTCTTGAATTGATTAAATCAATAATCGCTGAGTCTGTTTCTATGTCGTCATTTGCGTTTTTAATTGCAAAATCAAGTGAATCACGGCAGGTGTAGAGCCTGTCGAGTGCAGACCTGCACTGCTCAATAATTTCAAGATTATAGTTAATCGGTGAACGGTAATGTGAAGATATTAAGAAATATCTTATTACTTCATAACCGTAAACGTCGGCAATTTCTCTAACAGTTTTGAAGTTACCGAGAGACTTGCTCATCTTCACGTTATCAACATTAATATAACCGTTGTGCATCCAGTATTTTGCGAATGTAGTACCGTTTGCAGCCTCACTTTGTGCAATCTCATTCTCATGATGAGGGAAAATCAAGTCTTGACCGCCGCAGTGGATGTCGATTGTGTTGCCAAGGTACTTTCTGTTCATAGCACTGCATTCAATGTGCCAGCCAGGTCTGCCCTTACCCCAAGGAGAATCCCAGTAAGGCTCCCCTTCTTTGGCGGCTTTCCAAAGTGCAAAGTCAAGCGGATTTTCTTTTTTCTCACCTACTGCAATTCTTGCACCGCTCTGAAGGTCATCAATAGGCTGATGAGAAAGCTTGCCGTAACCTTTGAACTTAAGTGAACGATAATATACATCACCGTCTACAGCGTAAGCATAGCCTTTTTCTTCAAGCTCCTTTATTATCTTGATGATCTCGTCAATATTTTCTGTTGCCTTCGGGTGAACTGTAGCGTCCTTGAAATTGAGACCGTGAGCGTCGGTCCAGAATTCTTTGATATACTTTTCGGACACTTCTTCAAAAGTAAGACCTTCTTCGTTGGCACGGTTTATGATTTTGTCGTCAACATCGGTAAAGTTCTGAACAAACTTCACGTTATATCCACGGTACTCAAGGTATCTGCGAAGAACATCAAATACACAAAGCGGACGTGCATTACCGATATGGATGTAATTATACACAGTGGGTCCGCAAGCATAAATCTTAACTTCGTTTTTGTCAACAGGTACAAACTCCTCTTTTTGTCTAGATAAAGTATTCAATATTTTCACTTTTCTTTGCCTCCAGTTTATTAATCTCTTCTTTTAACTCATCAATAAGTTTTGAGTTTTGTGATATAGCGTCCATAAGCGGGTCGGGAATGTTAATCTGATCAAGGTCGTCAATCTTCTGACCCTCCATTCGCACAACTCTTCCCGGTACGCCAACAACAGTGCAGTACGGGTCAACATCTTTAACAACGACTGCACCTGCTGCGACTTTTGAGTGTGCACCAATGGTAATCGGGCCGAGAACTTTTGCACCAGAACCAACCATTACCCCTTCTTCAAGAGTAGGATGTCGTTTGCCAACGTCTTTACCTGTGCCGCCAAGGGTTACGCCCTGATATATCATACAGTCATCACCTATAACAGCGGTTTCACCTATAACGATTCCGCTGCCGTGGTCAATGCATACTCTTCTCCCAATCTCTGCTCCCGGGTGAATTTCTATTCCCGTCTTATGAGCACAGCGTTGACTGAGCCATCTTGCAATAAACTTCATATTATGCTTGTAAAACCAGTGTGCCTTACGATGATTTCTGAGTGCTTTAAATCCGGGATATAGCAAAATTATTTCAAGCGGATTATTAGTAGCAGGGTCGTGATCAATAAAACTCTTTACATCTTCCTTGTAATCACTGAAAAATCCTATAATAATCAACTCCAATCTATAAAAAATACCTCTGCCGATTTCTCGACAGAGGCAATAAAATACTGCGGTTCCACTCCGTTTTATACTCACCTGCATTGCAGGTTTGCCGATAACGGAGCAACCCGATTTGGAATACTTAATTCCTCCAAACTGCTCATAGGTGCATTTCACAAATCAGAAATTACGAGCATCACAGCACCGCTCGCTCTCTTGGAATTTCTGTGTATGTTACTTCTCCTAGTCAAAGCATTTTGCTTTATATATACATTATATACAATTTAATAAAAATTGCAACACTTATTTTGTTTTAATCAGATGCCATCCGTCTTTAGCGTAAACAAGACCGCTCAGCAGAGTTACTATTCCCACAATCCAGAAAGAGATTGTGCAAAATAAGTTAATCCAGCTGGGAGCGTTAAATCCGTTTGTGGCAATAATTATTTCGCCGTCCTTTTCGAGTATGGCAAGGAACAAAAATACAAGTCCCGTTGACGCCATCTGTAAAAAAGTTTTAGCTTTACCGAAATTATTTGCAGCAATAACTTCGCCCTCATTTACTGCAGCCATTCGCATACCTGCAACAAGGAACTCCCTTGCCATCATAATCATTATAACAATGTCTGTGTGCCATCCGAGGTTAATCTGAATTAAAAAAGCAGCAAGAACAAGAGATTTATCGGAAAGCGGGTCCATAAGTTTGCCAAAATCAGTAACAAGTCCTTGCTTGCGGGCGATAATTCCGTCCGCTTTGTCACTCATACAGGCTATAAAATAAATTATAAGAGTTGCTACCCAATGATATCTGAATTTAATCAGAGCTGCTGCAAAAAGAAACGGAATACAACAAAATCTGAAGACTGTTATTTTATTTGGTAAATTCATTCTACTCGCTCCCCTATCAAATCATATCCGTTAAAGTCTGTTATTAGTACGCTTACAAAATCGCCTGTTTTAATCTCAATGTCGGAATTAAAGATGATTCCGCTGTCAATTTCGGGCGAATCCATATAAGAACGCCCTATATAATGCTTGCCGTCATAACCGTCAACTATGACTTTATACGTTTTGCCTACACGCATTTTATTCGAGTTTTCGGTCACAGAATACTGCAGATTCATAAGAACTTCCTGCCTGTGAATTTTAACGTCATCATCAACGGAAGGTTTCATATCAAAAGCAGGAGTTCCTTCTTCGGGTGAAAATGTAAAACAGCCCATTTTGTCAAACTGAACGTCTGAAACAAAATCGCATAACTTTTCAAAGTCTTCTTCTGTTTCCCCGGGAAATCCGACCATAAATGTTGTTCTGAGTGATAAGCCCGGAATTTTTGCTCTCATTTTGGCTAAAAGCTCATTATACTCTACAGCATTACCAACTCTGTTCATTGCCTTCAAAATGCTTTCTGAAGCATGCTGGAGCGGAATATCAATATAATTGCAAATCTTATCTTCTTCAGCAATAACTTCAATAAGCGAGTCGGTAATTCTCTGCGGATAACAGTAAAACAATCTTATCCATTCTATGCCGTTAATTCTAACAAGTTCTTTAAGAAGTTTATCAAGTCTGTATTCGCCAAACAAATCGTAACCGTATTTGGTTGTGTCCTGTGCTATAAGTATTAATTCCTTAACGCCGTCTGATGCCAGTTGCTTTGCCTCGTTTATAATTTCCTCAGGTTGCCTGCTTCTGAACTTGCCTCTGATTGCAGGAATTGCACAATATGAACATTTGTTGTCACAACCGTCGGACAGTTTAAGGTAAGCCCAGTGCTTCGGCGTAGAGACGAGCCTTTCGCCGTCAAGCGGCAAAAAGCACTTATCGGGAAAGTTTTCTGTCTTAATGCCTACCAGCGTTTTCTGGCAGATTTTAACAATATCACTGTTAGCACCTATGCCGACAACAGCGTCAACTTCGGGCATTTCTATTAATATTTCGTCCTGATAACGCTCAGCAAGGCAACCTGTAACAACAATCGAACTGATAACTCCTGAGTTTTTGTATTCAGCAACTTCAAGAATAGTTTCAATTGCCTCTTGCTTTGCAGCGTCTATAAATCCGCAGGTGTTAACAATCATAATATCGCTGTCTGCAATTTCGCTGACTATATTAAATCCTGCAGATTTTAATTTTGCAAGGATGATTTCCCCGTCTACTTGATTTTTAGGGCAACCGAGCGAAATCATTCCTACACTGTAATTATTGTTGATATTCTTCATTTTCTATAAGATAAAAAGCTTCTTTAATATCTGAATAAGAAAAACCTTTTCGCATAAGGGCGGCAAAAACTTTGTCTTTACCGCCCTCCTGGGTTAATTTTCGTGCATATTTTGTAAGTATAAGTTCACAAACCGAAGAAGTGTTATCAATTTCTTCTTCCTCAAACAGTTCATTTATTATGTCTGATGAAATACCTCTTGCATACATCTCTTTCTTTATGAACGACGACGACATCTTCTTGTCATCCCGTAGATGCTTAATAAGCACTTTTGCGAACTTTTCGTCGTCAAGGTAGCCGTACTCAATCATTCTGTTAATAGCAATCTCTGCACTGTTTTCGTCAACTGTTCTGAGTAGCTTTGTGCGTAGTTCCTTAATTGAATGGTCACGTCTTGACAAAAGGTCATAGCACTTGTTAACTGCTTTTTTAACATTGATTTTTTCGACGAGGTTTTGCCACTCGTCCTCATCAATATCTGTGCCGTCTTTAATAAAATGCTCAGCCCAGAAATCAATGTCGGTTGTGATTTGGTACTCACCGTCAAGGTGCAGATGTATCTTTTTCCCTCTGCCCTTTGTATGTGTAATAATCATTAATCTTCGTCGTCAATCTCAATATCGAGCTTAGCTTTTGCCGCAGCACGTGTCTGAGTAACAGGAATTGTTTGAGCAGGAACATCTTCGTCCTTCTTAGGATTAATGTTTGCCTGATATTTTTCTTCCTCGTCCTTTTTCTTCATAAGCGACATAACCTGCTCTTCGATTTCTTTAGCAAAAGCAGCGTCGGTCTTAATCATTTCTTTTACTTTATCCCTGCCCTGAAAACGCTGTTCGCCATACGAGAACCACGAGCCGCTCTTTTTGATAATGCCAAGATTAACTGCAAGGTCACAGATTTCGCCCGTTCTGTCGATACCTGTGCCGTACATAATATCAAACTCTGCAGTCTTGAACGGAGGAGCAACCTTGTTTTTAACAATCTTAGCCTTGGTGTGCGAGCCAACAAACTCGTTGCCCGGTGCTTTAATCTGTTCACTTTTACGAACGTCAATTCTCATGGAAGAATAGAATTTAAGTGCACGTCCGCCGGTAGTAACTTCGGGGTTGCCGTAAATTACGCCTACCTTTTCACGTAACTGGTTAATAAAGATTATTATACAATTGGATTTATTGATTGCACCTGCAAGTTTT